>JAVVTJ010000029.1:2801-14228 GCA_036653755.1 Clostridia bacterium | reverse complement strand
TAGTGTGGAATTTTAGTTTACTATAAAAGTACAAAACTTTTACACTACCATATAATTTTAGGGGGAATAATAATGGATTATAATAGTATAGAACAAAGAATGGAAAAAACTATTACACATTTAAAAGAGGAATTAAGTAATATAAGAGCTGGAAGAGCGAATCCAGCAATTTTAAATAAAGTAGAAGTTGAATATTATGGAGTTAGTACACCAATAAATCAAGTTGGAACAATTGCTGTTCCAGAAGCAAGACAAATATTAATTACGCCTTGGGATAGAAGTGTTTTAAGTGTAATCGAAAGAGCAATAAATAAAGCTGAACTTGGAATTAATCCTATAAATGATGGTTCATCAATACGTTTAAATTTTCCAGAATTAAATGAACAAAGAAGAAAAGAATTAGCTAAAGATGTTAGAAGTAATGGAGAAGATGCAAAAGTTGCTGTAAGAAATACAAGAAGAGATGTAATTGATGAAGCAAAAGCAAAGGAAAAGTCTTCAGAAATAACAGAAGATGAATTAAAAAGTGCAGAAGACAAAATTCAAAAAATAACTGATAAATATATACAAAATATAGATAAAATAGTTGAAAATAAAGAAAAAGAAATAATGGAAATATAAAGGTAAGGGTTGGTTTATTTGAAAAGAAGAGTACTTTCAGCTGCAATATTTTTATTAGTACTAATCTTAATTGGTGCTTTTAATTCTTCAATTGTAGATACAATAGTTATAACAATTCTATCAATGATAGGAATATATGAATATAATAAAGCATTTAAAAATGCAGGTTTTAAACCTATATCATGGGTTGGATATTTAGGATGTTTTACTATGTTTTCAATGGGTGGAATAATTGCAAATGTAGATAAAATATTAATTATAAAGTTTGCACTGCCAATTCTTTTAATAGTTATATTTATGTATATGATTTTAACTAATTTAAAAAGAACAATAGTAGATGTAGCTATAACAGTATTTTCCTTAATATACATACCGTTTATGTTTTCTTTTTTAAAGTTAATATTAATGATGGAAAACGGTAGATTTTTAATTTTATATGTATTCATTGCAGCTTTTGCAAGTGATACTTTTGCATTTTTAATTGGAAGAAAGTTTGGTAAAAATAAATTGTGTCCTGAAATTAGTCCTAAAAAAACTATTGAAGGAGCAGTTGGTGGTATATTTGGTGTAATATTATGCTATACTATATTAACATATGTAGGTAATAGATATTTTTCAATGAATTTGAATTTTATATATATGTTAATAGCAGGTGTTATAGCAGGCATAGCTGGTCAATTTGGAGATTTATCTGCTTCGGCCATAAAAAGATATTGCAATATTAAAGATTTTGGTAATATAATGCCAGGTCATGGTGGTATACTAGATAGATTTGATAGTATGTTATTTGTGGCTCCAGTAATATATATTTTTTTAAAATTATATATGTTTAATTAATAAAGAGGTGTAAATTTTGACAATAATAATAGGAATAATAAAGTTATTAATAATACTTTGTATAGTAGCAACTGTACATGAATTTGGACATTTTATAGCTGCTAAATTATTTAAAATAGGTGTTAATGAATTTTCAATAGGTTTTGGACCTAAAATATTTCAGAAAAAAATTAAAGAAACAATGTATTCTTTAAGATGGATTCCACTTGGTGGTTATGTAGTTATTGATGGAGAAGGTGAAGAATCAGATAAACCTAATTCTTTTAGTAAAAAAAATACATTACAAAAAATAATAGTACTTGTAATGGGAGTTATTTTTAACTTAATTTTAGCTTTCATAATTTTAATGTCTATATCATTTAGAGTACCTACATTTACAACTGAAATTACTAAATTTACTGAAAACTCTGCACTAGAGCAAGCTGGTATTCAAATTGGCGATGTTATAACAAAAATTAATGATAAAAAAGTTACAATTGGTCAAGATATGTTAAGTGATGAATATACAAATAATCAAAATACTAAAATTGAATATATTCGTAACTCAAAAACCAATGTTATAACTATAACTAATGCAGTAAAAGATGTTGGATATATTGGTGCTAGTTTTTCAAATAACGGAGATAATGGAAGAAATAAAATTGAAACTGTAAGAGGAGGAAAATCAGCAGAAAAAGCTGGTCTTAAATCTGGTGATACAATACTTGAAGTAGAAAATATTTCTGTTATAAAAGCTGCTGATGTTATTAATATAATAAAACAAAATGCAAATAAAGAAATAGAATTAAAAATAGATAGAAAAGGAGAAATTTTAATTAAAAAAATTACTCCTCAGTTTCAAAAACAATTTAATTTAGGAATTGCTGATACTAAAAAAATAGATACAAATTTTATGTATGCTTTTGATAAATCTGTAAAAATAGTAGGTAGTGTTGTAGATTCTTATGTAAGTTTGTTTAAAGGAAAAGTAACATTAGATGATGTATCTAGTATAGTTGGAATTGGTGTAGTAGTTTCAGAAACAAATGGAATGTTAGAATATTTAAATATACTTGCAATTATAAGTTTAGCAGTAGGTGCTGCTAATATATTACCTTTTCCTCCATTAGATGGTGGAAAAATAATTTTAATATTAATAGAAGCAGTTACAAGAAAAAAAATACCACTTAAAGTAGAAGCTATTATTTCATATATAGGTTTTGGACTGTTATTTTTACTTACTATTATTGTAACATTTAAAGATATATTAAGAATATTATAATTTTAACGAAAGAAAAGCAAAATAAATAAAATTAACCTTATTTATTTTGCTTGTATTTTTGAAAGGGGGTAATTACTTGGATAAGAAAGTAAAAGATGTATTTTATAATTTAGATATGCAAACTAATTTACTTGAATGTAATATAGGAGAAGTTAAATTTTCTAAAAAATTAAATTCAGTTATAGTTGATGTAACTAGTGATTTACATATAACTTTAAAAGAGATAAGTGATTTTGAAAACAAGGCATGTACAAAATATGATTTAAAAAGTTTTAAAATTAATTATAAATATACAGGAAATATAAAAGAAATAAAAGTTGAAAATATTAAAGATATTTTAGAAGGTATAACTAATATTTTACCATACACTAAACAACTTTTTCAAAATACAGAAATAATAATAGATAACAAAATAACAATTAAATTAGAAAAAGCATATTCAAAATTTTTAAAAATTAAGAAAGTTGATAGTTATATTAAAAAAAGTATACTAACAGAGTTTGGAAAAAATATTGATGTTGTTATAGAAGATAAAGTAGGCACTGTTATAAAAGAAAATGTTGGAATAAGTAGAGTTAAAGTTGATTCAATTCCAAGTAGTGAGCCTAAACAAAATATTGATAATTCAAACAAAAAAGAAACTTTTAATATATATACTAAAAGAGAGCCAAAACCTAAATTTGAAAAGGACATGCCTCCTCATGTTATTATAGGTAGAGATGTATCTACTGAACTTGAAGATAAAATAGTTAAATTAAATGATGGTTATGATAGAGCATGTATTGCAGGAGAAATATGTTTTCAAGATATGAGAAAACTTAAATCTGGTAAAGTGTTATTTATGATAGATGTAACAGATTTAACAAGTACAATATCTTGCAAAATGTTTTTAAATGCTGATGAAGCAGAAAAAATAGCACCAAGATTAAAAGTAGGAGAATTTATCAAATTAATGGGAAAACCACAATTAGATTCGTATGCTAAAGAATTAACTATTATGGTAAATAGTATTGTTGAAGGAATTAAACCAGAAAAAAGAAAAGATACTTCAAAAGAAAAAAGAGTAGAACTTCATATTCATACTCAAATGAGTTCTATGGATGGAGTATCTTCTGCTGCAAGTATTGTAAAACAAGCTATTAAGTGGGGACATAAAGCAGTAGCTATAACAGATCATGGTGTAGTTCAAGCTTTTCCAGAAGTACATCAAACTATTTGTAAAGCATTTGGAGATATAATAAAAGAAGGAGGATTAGCTGCTTGTCCAACTAAGGTGCTATATGGAGTAGAAGGTTATCTTGTTGTAGATTCTAAGCCACAAATGAATCTTCCAGATACATACTGTGTATTTGATTTAGAAACAACAGGATTTAAAGCAGGTAATGATAAGATAACTGAAATTGCTGTTGTAAAAGTTAAAAATGGTAAAATTATAGATGAATTTTCAACTTTTGTAAATCCAGAAAGACCAATACCGAAACAAGTTCAAGAAATAACACATATAACAGAAGATATGGTAGAAAATGCTCCTAAAACAGAAGAAGCATTGATAAAGTTTTTAGAATTTACAAAGGATTCAATTTTAGTTGCACATAATTCTACATTTGATTTATCTTTTATAACATACTTTGCTAAAGAATATAATTTAGAAGTAAATAATAAAGCAATAGATACATTAGTTATTTCAAGAGAAATTTATGATTATTATCCAAATCATAAATTAGGTACAATAGCAGAAATGATGGGTATATCATTAGAAGGTGCACATAGAGCAATAAATGATGCAAGGGCAACAGCTAAGGTATTTAATCAAATGATAAAAGATGTTACAGCTAAAGGATTAGATATTAAAAATTATGCATATTCAGTTTTAGATAAAGATTATAAATCTATCCCATATAATCATATAATAATTTTAATTAAAAATTATGTTGGACTTAAAAATTTATATAAAATAATATCTTTTTCACATTTATTTAATTTTTATAAAAAGCCAAGAATAACAAGATCACTTCTTAATAGATATAAAGAAGGATTAATTATAGGTTCTGCTTGTGAAATAGGAGAGTTATATCAAGCTATATACAATAAAGTAGAAGAATCAGAGATTGAAGCAATAGCTAAATATTATGATTATTTAGAAATACAACCTTTAGGAAATAATCAATTTTATATAGATAATGGAAAAGTTTCTTCAAAAGAAGATTTAATAAATATAAATAAAAAAATAATTGAGTTAGGTGAAAAATTAAATATACCAGTAGTTGCTACTACTGATGCACATTTTTTAAATCCAGAAGATGAAATATATAGAAGAATTATAATGTCAGGACAAGGTTATACTGATGCAGATAAACAAGCTCCACTATATTATAGAACAACTGATGAAATGAGAGAAGAATTTAGTTATTTATCAAAAGAAAAAATAGAAGAAATAGTAGTAACAAATACAAATAAAATAGCTGATATGTGTGAAGCAATACAACCAGTTGTAGATGGTACATATCCGCCAACAATTGAAGGCTCAGAAGATATGATAAAAGAAATATCATATGGTACGGCAAGAAGTATATATGGAGATAATTTGCCAGAAATAGTAGAAAAAAGATTAGAAAAAGAATTAGTACCAATAATAAAATATGGATTTGCTGTTATGTATATTATAGCAATGAAACTTGTTAAAAAATCTAATGAAGATGGCTATCTAGTTGGTTCTAGGGGCTCAGTTGGTTCTTCTTTTGTTGCAACAATGACAGGAATTACTGAGGTAAATCCTCTTCCACCACATTATATATGTAGTAAATGCAAATATAGTGAATTTCCTCAAACAACCGTAACAACAGGAATAGATATGGAAGATAAAAATTGTCCTAATTGTAATATACCTATGAAAAAAAATGGTATGGATATACCATTTGAAACATTTTTAGGATTTAAAGGAGATAAAGCACCTGATATTGATTTAAATTTCTCAGGAGATAATCAAGCTTCTGCTCATGCATATACTGAGGTGTTATTTGGAAAAGGTAAAACTTTTAGAGCAGGAACAATAGGTACAATAGCAGATAAAACAGCTTTTGGTTTTGTTAAAAAATATTATGATGCCAAAGGAGTACCTGTTTTAATGCCAGAAGTAAATAGATTATCAAGAGGATGTACAGGAATAAAAAGAACAACGGGTCAGCATCCAGGTGGTATTATAGTAGTACCTGCCGATAAAGAAATATATGATTTTTGTCCAATACAAAAACCAGCAGATGATATGTTTTCTAAATCTATAACAACACATTTTGATTTCCACTCAATACATGATAATTTGTTAAAATTAGATATACTAGGTCATGATGATCCTACGGTAATACGTATGTTGCAAGATTTAACGGGAATAGATCCTCATACAATACCACTTGATGAACCAAAAGTAATGTCGCTATTTTCATCAACAAAAGCGCTTGAAGTTACACCAGAACAAATAAATTCAGAAACAGGAACTTTTGCAGTACCAGAATTTGGAACAAAATTTGTAAGACAAATGTTAGTAGATACAAAACCTACAACATTTGGTGAATTAGTTAGAATATCTGGACTTTCACATGGTACTGATGTTTGGCTAGGAAATGCACAAACATTAATTGAAAATAAACAAGCTACATTAAAAGAAACAATTTGTACAAGAGATGATATAATGATTTATTTAATACAAATGGGTGAAGAACCTTCTATTGCATTTAAAACAATGGAAAGTGTAAGAAAAGGAAAAGGATTAACAGAAGAAATGGAAGCTGCTATGAATGCTGCAAATGTGGCAGATTGGTATGTAGATTCTTGTAAAAAAATAAAGTATATGTTTCCAAAAGCTCATGCTGCTGCATATGTGATGATGGCATATAGAATAGCATATTTTAAAGTATATTATAAAGTTGAATTTTATGCAACATATTTAAGTGTAAGAGCTACAAGTTTTATATCTGAAATAATGTTAAATGGAAAAGAAGTAACTAAAAAAGCTATAAAAGAATATGAAATAAAAGAAGATGTTTCACAAACAGATAAAGATACATTAACAGTTTTAGAAGTTATAAATGAAATGTATGAAAGAAATATAGAATTTTTACCTGTTGATATATATATATCTGATTCTGTAAAATTTTTAGTAGAAAATGGTAAAATAAGACCACCACTTACTGCATTAACTGGGTTTGGTGGAGTAGATAGTGATAAATTAGTAGAAGCAAGAAAAAATTATAAATTTGAATCTATTGAAGATGTACAAGTAAAAGCTAAACTTGGAAAAGTATCAATGGAGGTATTAGAAAAAGCAGGTTGTTTTGAAGGTATGCCTAAATCTTCACAAATGAATTTTTTAGATATGTGATGATAAAATGAAAATATTGATATATTTTTATAAAAAAATAAAAAAACTTGAAAACATATATATAATATAGTATAATATGTTCAAGGAGTTGGTTTTAATGAAATTAGATTTAACAGGAATTCATGTAGAAATTACAGAAGGTATTAATGACTTTGTACAAAAGAAAGTAGAAAAATTAGAAAAGTTTTTTGATAGTTCAACTATTTGTCATGTAACTATATCAGTAGAAAAAGAAAATAAACTTGTAGATATTCGTATTGAGTATAAAGGACGTACATATTTGGCAAAAGAAATTGGTGAAGATATGTATTATAGTTTGGAAAAAGTAATTGAAAAAATTGAAGGACAAGCAAGAAAGACTAAAGCATTAATTGAAAAGAAAAGAAGAGAAGGAATTGCTGAAGAAGTTTTAGATAAATTAACTTTAGAAGAAACTTTAAAAGAAGAATAGGAGTGATATTTTATGTCTAGAAAAGAAGAATGTGATACATGTCACTGGAAAGATAAAACAAGTTCTGATGGTTCTATAAAGTGTTATAAAGACAAAGAGTGGCGTAAAGGAAAAGATGCAGAAAATTGTCCAATAGATGAATATAAGCCAGAATAATACTTAATTTTTTTAAAAAGTGTATAAAAAAGAAAGTCTGAATAAATATATCAGACTTTCTTTTTTTGGTTAATTAACTATCTTAATTGACCTTCAGCTTGAGCAATCATTTTTTTAACCATTTGACCACCTATTGAACCTGCTTGTTTTGATGTTAAATCTCCGTTATAACCTTGTTTTAAATTAACACCAATTTCATTAGCTACTTCATTTTTAAATTTGTCAAGAGCAGCTTTTGCTTCTGGATTTGCATATGCCATAATATATTCACCTCCAATTTAATTTAATTGTAAAACATTTAAATTTGTTCTACACTTATAATTTGTGCAGTTATTCAAATATAATACTTGAAATTTTTTATTTTTTTGATAAAAAATGGAAAAAAACAAAAAAGCAGTACAAAAAATAATATATTTTAGACTTATGTGATATTATTATGTAATACAAAACGCATATAAATGTATACAATTAACGAAAATACATATAAATGTTACAAAAACTGTTGACTTTTAAAAATAATTATGTTACAATATAAATGTAGAAAAATTTAATGGAGGTAATTAAATGAAAAAATTAAATATAATAAAAAAAGTAATGTCAATAATATGTGTATTAACAGTTACAGTTATGACTTTACCAATAGGAGGATTTGTAGATGCAGCAATGAGAAATTGCTACTTAGATATTAGTGCTCCTAGTGTTAGAACTTTAAAAGAAGGAGAAAGCGTTCAATTTACATTAAAATATTCAGGTAATGTAGGTCAAGTAAATCTTGTATCAGGTGCAATTATTTTAAATGGATTTAAATCTAATATTAGAATAGAACGTATTGGGACTGATACAAATACAAATGCTGTAAGACGTATAACATTACATAATATACAAGGTACAGGAACTAATAAATCTGTAACAATCGCAGCAGGAACTGGTACTTCTGGAACAGGAAATATGTCTAATGCAATAACTTCTTCAATGTTTACAATAGAACCAAAAACATTACCACCTGTGAAAAATGATCCACCAAAACTTACAATTTCAGGTCCTAATGTAACATCAATATATCCAGGTCAATCTGTAACATATACAGCAAATTATAGCGATGACAAAGGTATAGGTAGTATTTCACTTATATCAGGTGCAGTTATTTTAAATGGTTTTACAGCAAATATACAAATATCAGGAACAGGAAATAGTAGAACAGTAACATTAACAAATGTACAAGGTAGCGAAGGTAATAATAAATCAATAACAATAGCAGCAGGAACTGCAACTGATGGTATGGGAAGTATGACAAATGCAGCAACTTCATCAGTATTTACAATAGCAAAAAAACCAGTAGATCCAATCGTGCCTAGTGATACAGTGTCACCAATACTTAATATAACAGGACCTAATCCATCATCAATATATGAAGGTGAAACTGTAGTATATACAGCAAATTATTCAGATGATAAAGGTATTGCAAATATATCACTTAAAAATAGTTCGATTATACTTAATGGTTTTACAGCAAATATACGTATATCAGGAACAGGAAATACTAGAACTATAACATTAAGTAATATTCGTGGTGCTATTGGTAGTGGGAAAACTATATCTATAATAAAAGGAACAGCTTCAGATGCAGCAGGTAATTTATGTAATAATGCTAACTCAAATGCATTTACAATTAATCAAAAACCAGTAGATCCAGTAAAACCACCAGTAGATCCACCAGTTTATCCAGTAGATCCAACACCACCAATTAATAAACCGGCAGATTGGATTCCAAATCCAAATACAGGTAGATAAGCATATAAAAAGAGGCTATACCAAAATATAACCTCTTTTTTATATTTTTTACTATATTTTATTTATTTAATATAAAATGTATGATATAATATATCATAAAAAGAGAGGTAATTATTATGATGGAAGAAAATGATAAAAGAGTAAAAGTAATAATAACAATAGCAGTTATACTAATAGTTATAGTTTTGATAGTTTTTGGAGCAATATATTTAAAATCAAAAGTTACAAAAAATAATATATCTACTGATCAAAATCAAATGGTAGGAGATTTAGAAAAGGAAGTTATTGGATCTGATGCACAAGGAATAAATTTACAAGAAGAAATTATAGCACTTAATTTACAATATTCAGATGCTAAAGCGTGGCTTATGATACCAGGTACTTCTGTGGATATTCCAATATTTCAAGCCAAAGATAATGAAAGATATTTAAGAAATGATAGAGAAAATATTAAAACAAAATGGGGAGAGACATTTATGGATTATAGATGTAATATTGATAACATGGATAATATGAGCCATTTTATAATCTATGGTCATAATACAGAAGTTGATTCACACTTTACACCACTTATGAATTATAAGAATGAAAAGTTTTTAAATGAGCATAAAATAATTGAAATGTCAACAGTTAAAGGAAATTATAAATGGGAAATATTTTCTGTATATCAAACAGATACTAATTTTTTCTATATAGATACAGTATTTGCTGATGCAAATGATTATGATAATTTTTTGAAAACAGTAAAACAGAAGAGTATATTTGATACAAAATTAGAAGTTGGAAGTTCAGACACAATATTAACACTTTCTACTTGCGAATATTCTAAAGTTAATGGAAGATTTGTTGTACAGGCAAAGTTAATCAAATAAATATATTAAGAAAAAGTTAAATTTGCATTGACTGTAAATTAATACAAATTTAATAGATATAAAATATAATCAGATGATAATAGTATAATAATGAGTAATTCTCATAATTATGTTTACATAATTATGAGAATTACTTGTAATTTACGACAAACTATGATATAATATATTATACAAGTAATATTTTTATAAGAATTGATTAAATTTTTATTTAAAATTCACATCATAATTGTATTGAATTACAATTTGATGTTTCATATATAAACGTAAACAAAAAAATAAAAACGATAAGGAGAATTATTATGAAACGATTTTTGAAAAATTATGGTTTGTTATTGTTCGTGTGTCTAGCTATTATATGTTTGGGTGCTGTTATATCAATTATAACAAGTTCGTTTATCTTTTTAACATTGGGAGCAATGTTAGACTTGTTCATTATTTTAGGCTTTTTATTCTGCTTAAAACGGTCTTTTGCGATAGTATTTTCATTTATTTCTATATTG
This sequence comes from Clostridia bacterium, assembly GCA_036653755.1. Classification (GTDB taxonomy): domain Bacteria; phylum Bacillota; class Clostridia; order TANB77; family CAG-465; genus RGIG5057. The sequence goes on along the minus strand of JAVVTJ010000029.1, from coordinate 3,364 downwards.
GCTGTTGTATGTTTAATGTTTTTCTATATATTAGCCAGAGATAATGGATTTATTAACGTATTGTACAAAACTTTTGATACTGAAGGAACTTTTGAAATTTCTAAATTAAAAGTTGAAGAATTAACAGCTGATAAGGCAACAGTTGAAGAATTAACAGCTGACAAGGCAGTAGTTGAAGAATTAACAGCTGACAAGGCAGTAGTTGAAGAATTAACAGCTGATAAGGCAGTAGTTGAAGAATTAACAGCTGATAAGGCAGTAGTTGAAGAATTAACAGCTGACAAGGCAGTAGTTAAAGAATTAACAGCTGACAAGGCAGTAGTTAAAGGCGACTTAAAAGTTAAAGGCGACGCAAAAGTTGAAGGCGACTTAAAAGTTAAAGGCGACGCAAAAGTTAAAGGTGACTTAAAAGTTAAAGGTGATGTAAAAGTTGAAGGCGACTTAAATGTTAAAGGTGATGCAAAAGTTGAAGGTGACTTAAATGTTAAAGGTGATATTAACAACGAAGTTAAACCAGAAATTAAACCAGAAATTAAACCAGAAATTAAACCAGAAATTAAACC
>JAVVTJ010000029.1:0-2701 GCA_036653755.1 Clostridia bacterium | reverse complement strand
AAATTAAACCAGAAATTAAACCAGAAATTAAACCAGAAATTAAACCAGAAATTAAACCAGAAATTAAGCCAGAAATTAAACCAGAAATTAAACCAGAAATTAAACCAGAAATTAAACCAGAAATTAAGCCAGAAATTAAACCAGAGCCTAAACCAGAACCTAAACCAGAGCCTAAACCAGAGCCTAAACCAGAAATTAAGGAATATGCTAGTTCTAATATTAAATTTGCTCCATATACAAAAGGTCAAACAGTTGTTTATGCTACAGTTACATTTGAAAACTTAAAATCTTATCAGGCACCAATAGTAGAATGTAATTATTCTGGAAATACGTATAAAAAAGTTAATAACACTTATGATGGGATAACGTATACAGAATACCATTATACAATTTATTTAGATCTAAATCAAGAAATTAACAATATAGGAATTGAAGTTTCAGGTGACTATGTTACTTATAACAGTTCTTCTGAAATGTATAAAATTGAAACTATTGAGCAAACAACTAAAGTAGCAACTTTAGCAGAACAAAAAACAATCGCACAAGAAGAACTTTCACAAGAAGAACTTTCAAAAGAAGAACTTCCAAAAGAAGAACTTTCAAAAGAAGAACTTCCAAAAGACACTAATGTTATTACTGTACCTGATGAAGTAGTAGTATTAGAAGATGTCATATTAGTTGATTAATTTCAAATAAGTAAACGTTTTACAAAATTACTTTGCAGAATCTTTTTTGACAGGTAATTGTACAATTACTAGGTAATGTTACTTTATATAGCATTTTAAATTTCCAAATAAAAAATTAATTATATGACTTAGCTTAGTAGACAAGTTATAAAAACGAGCCTGATAAGCCGTATAATTAATAGTTTAAAATATACTAAAAACAATCATGATTGAAAACAATTGAATTAAAATTCAATTGTTTTTTTTAGTGTGCTAGGCATGGTATTTTACTGGACGATGAAAGTCCACTATGGAGGACATATCAACCAACCATTAAGAAAACACAAGGTATCCACCGTGAGGTGTTAACTGGAGAAAGCGTGAAATAAAATCTTAGTTAGATATATAAAAACTTGATATTAAGTCTATATAAGCTGACAATGTTAATGTAAATATAATAAAAGTGTAAAAAACCAATTATAAAAATGCAGGTTTTGCTACACTTACATGTTATACTATTTTATATATAAATATAGAGATATAACATGGATAAGTTAAGAAGAAAATTGATAATATGGATAGTGCTAGATATATAATTTAGGCTATAATGAATTAGTAAGAAAACATAACTCAAATCCACGAACAGTAAGAAAGTATAATGAAGGCTATGAAGGTAAGTCAAAAATTAGAAGTAGAAAATCTTGTTTAGATAAATAAAAAGAAAAAATAAAAGAAAAAGCAAATTTAATTGCTACGACAATTTATGACGTATATAAATATTTCTATGAAAAAAATAATTCAATTAAAGGTTATCAAAATTTTAGCAATGACTAATAAAAATGAATTAGAAATTAATTTTAATATATTTTGGCAATGTTAAGTACATCAAGATTACATGCTTTTATATATAGTAAACCTAAAACAAGATAAGATGTTGAAAGATGTAGTCAAAACAATTAAAGATATTGGTGATGTGAGATGGGATAAAATCATTAAGATTTATTTTCTACTCGATTTTTAATAAAAATAGTATATTTTACTGTAAAACATTTTTTACTTTATTATCTTTTATATAATAATTAATAAGTTTTTTTGATAAATACAAAAAATAAAGTATGATACTATTGAAAAACATTTTATAATTTCTAAAATTCAACATTTTTTTCACTTTATTCGTGATAAAATATATATGAGGTGTTAGTATGAAATATACATATGATAATGAAAAGAGTACTTTAAATATAAGTTTAGAGGAAGAATTAGATGTTAATAGTTGTAGAACTTTAAGAAATATCATTGATGGATATATTATGAAGTATGAACCAAAAGAAGTTATAGTAGATTTAACAAATGTTAAATTTATGGATAGTAGTGGTATTGGACTTTTAATTGGTAGATATAATTTGGTTAAATTACTAGATTCCAAAATGATTGTTATAAATGCTACAAAAAATATAAAAAGAGTATTAGAACTTTCTAATATAGCAAAAAAAATTGAATTAAGGAGTGCATAACATGGAAAATAATATTAAAATTATTGTAGATTCTAATGCTTTAAATATTGCAGTAGTTAGAGTAGCTGTTGCAACTTTTATATCTAGTATTGATATATCTATTGATGATTTAATGGATATAAAAACTGCTGTAAGTGAAGCAGTTACAAATTCAATAGAACATGGATATGAAAATAAAGAAGGAATTGTTACTATTGAATGTAAAATAGTGCAAAGTGTTGATAATATAGTTAGTATATCAATTAAAGATAATGGTATTGGAATAGGAGATATTGAACTTGCTACTACTCCTACATATACATCTAAACCTGAGTTGGAACATGCTGGTTTAGGTTTTACTATTATGGAAAGTTTTATGGATGAAGTTGTTATAGATTCAACTTTAAATGTTGGTACAAATATATTTATGACAAAAAAACTTACTAAACATAAATCTATATAATAATTTTTCTTTACATTCGTATATTTTGTGATATAATCCCAAGTTTGACAGTTTTTTGAGGATAAAAAGCCTACAACACA
>JAVVTJ010000028.1:0-14469 GCA_036653755.1 Clostridia bacterium | reverse complement strand
ATTATACTACATATTTAGTTAAATGTCAATATTTGGTTATTTTTTATTAATTCAAATCTACTTTAATATTACACTATTATTCTGAAAATATACTGTCAAATTCTTTTCCATCCATTTTTTCTTTTTCTATTAAAATTTGACTTACTTTATGCAATTTATCTATATTATCTTTTAGTACTCTTTCAGCATATCTGTATGCATTTTCTATAATGCTTCTTACTTCTTCATCAATTTCAGCAGCTATTTTTTCGCTATAATTTCTTTGATTATTTATATCTCTTCCTAAGAAAACTTCTTCTTGTTCTGCTCCAAAAGTTATAGGTCCTAATTTATCACTCATACCATACTTCATAACCATATTCCTAGCTATTTTACTAGCTCTTTCAATATCATTAGAAGCTCCTGTACTTATATCATCTAATACTAACTTTTCAGCTACTCTACCACCTAAAAGTGATACTATATGCTCTTGCATCTCAGATTTAGAAGTATAACTTTTATCTTCGTTAGGTTTATACATTGTATAACCACCAGCCATACCACGAGGTATAATAGATATTTGATGTACTGTATCATGTGTTGGTAAAAATCTTGATACAACTGCATGACCTGCTTCATGATAAGCAGTTAACTTTTTCTCTTTATCACTAATTATTCTACTATGTTTTTCAGGTCCCATCATAACTTTAACCATAGATTCTTCTATATCTTCCATACTTATTATTTTTTTATTTTTTCTAGCAGCTAAAATAGCAGATTCATTAACCATATTTTCTAAGTCAGCACCAGAAAATCCTACTGTATTTTTAGCAATAACTTTATAATCTATTCCTGTTGCAAAAGGTTTATTTTTAGCATGTAAACGTATAATTTCTTCTCTTGCTCCAATATCTGGATCATGAACTACTATTTGTCTGTCAAATCTACCTGGTCTTAGTAATGCTTTATCTAGTATGTCAGGTCTATTAGTTGCAGCAATTACTATAACATTTTCATTATTTGTAAAGCCATCCATTTCAACTAATAATTGATTTAATGTTTGTTCTCTCTCGTCATGTCCACCACCAAGTCCTGCTCCTCTTTGTCTTCCTACTGCATCTATTTCATCTATAAATATTATACAAGGTGAATTAGATTTTGCCTCTGCAAATAAATCTCTTACACGTGAAGCACCAACACCTACAAACATTTCAACAAAATCAGATCCACTAATACTAAAAAATGGTACTCCAGCTTCACCTGATACAGCTCTTGCAAGTAATGTTTTACCAGTTCCAGGACCACCAACAAGTAATAATCCTTTTGGTATTCTTGCTCCTAATTCTTTGTATTTTTTAGGATTTTTTAAAAAATCTACTACTTCTTGTAATTCTTCTTTTTCTTCTAAAAGTCCTGCTACATTTTCAAATGTTGTTTTATTTTTTGTGTTTGCATCATACATTTTAGCTCTATTTTTACCAAAACTCATAGCTTTATCATTACCTTGACCTGTTTTTCTAAGCATAAATACAAATATTAATAACGTACCACCTAAAAGTATTATATTAGGAATAAGTGGTGCTAGTGTTTCCATAACAGAAGGATCTGATACAGAAAGTTCAAATTCATTAGTAGCAGCTTTAGGTTGAATATATTCAATAAAAGCACCAGAATCTGGTATTTTAACAATTCTTTCTACTTCTTTATCATCTTTTAAAGTAACATTAATTGAATCTCTACTATTTTGCATTTTTATAGAACTTATATTTTGTTTTTCTATATTTTGCATAAGTTCTGTATATGACATATTTTTAGTTGCAGATCCATTTAAATATGATATTAATATTAAAGAAATAACTATAATCATTATATATGTTAAAATTGTTCTTAAAAAACTAGGCTTTTTAAATTTAACTTCTACTATTTTAGATTGTTTTTTTAATTTTTCAAATTCTTCACTATCCATTTTTATCTGATTATTATACTCAGATTTAATATGTTCTTTTTTATTTGAATTATCTTTTATTTCTTTTTCATTAACATCTACTTTACTATTTTCTTTTTTTGTTTTATCTTTATCTTCCATAAATCTATCCTTTCAAATTATTTATATATATTTTTGCAATATTTTTCTTTAATATTTCAATAGTAAATTTATTACCAATAATATATTTTTTTTTAGTTAAGTTATTATCTAGTAGCTTTATTATATCATTTATATGTATATTTTCAATACCTTGAACATTATTTTGAAGTTTATTTATAACATTTAGCACACATCTTTGTTTTATACTTATATTTTGCTTTAACATATTTTCAAAATTAAATGTTATACTAGAAATATCTGAAACTATAATCATACTATCTACTATATTAGTAGATATAGTATTTAAACATTCTTCATCTTGACTTGCAATTTTACTTAATCGTAGTAAATTATTTTTAAAATTATTATTATATTCTTTTTCAAGCATTGGTAATAATTTAAGTCTTATTTTATTTCTCATATATATTTCTTGATCGTTAGTTTTATCAAAACAAGGATTTAATTTATTTATATTACAATAATCTAATATTTCTTTTTTGGTAATTTCAATCAAAGGTCTTATAACATTTTTAAATTTATAATCCATACCACATAAGCCTTTAATTCCACAACCTCGTATTATATTTAGTAATATTGTTTCTACATTATCATCTAAATTATGTGCAACAGCTATTTTATTACTACCAGTTTTTACTCTAACTTCTTCAAAAAAGTCATATCTTATTTTTCTTGCATATTCCTCTGTACCCATTCTATTTTCAGTAGATTCTTTTATTACATCTTTTTTCAAATAAAAAAAAGGAATAGATTTATTTAAACATATATCTTCAACATAAACTTTTTCATATTTTGATTCTTCTCTTATCATATGATTTACATGAGCTACAACAAAATCAAAATCAATATTTTTTTCAAGTTTTAAAATTGATTTTAAATTATATATGATATCCAGTAAAGCTATTGAATCTGGGCCACCTGACACAGCTATAACTATTTTATCATTATTTTCTATAACGTTATTATTTAGTATATTATTTTTAACAATATTTATTAAGTTACTTTTCATATTACTCGCCTCTATATAAATTAGCAAATTTAGTAAATTTACCAAGCCAAGCAAGTTCAATTGTATCTGTTGCACCATGTCTATTTTTTGAAATAATAACTTCTGCTATATTTTTTTTCTCAGTATTTGCATCATAATAATCTTCTCTATGTAAAAACATAACAATATCAGCATCTTGCTCTATTGCTCCTGATTCACGTAAATCACTAAGCATTGGTTTATGATCTGTTCTAGATTCAGTAGCACGACTAAGTTGTGACAAAGCAATTACTGGAATAGATAATTCTTTTGCTAAAATTTTAAGAGATCTACTTATTTCAGATATTTCTTGTTGCCTTGATGCGCCTTTTGATTTAGATTCCATAAGCTGAAGATAATCTATTATAACTAAACCAATATTTTTTTCAAGTTTTGCTTTTCTACATTTTGCTCTAAGCTCAGCAGAAGTAAGTCCTGGTGTATCATCAATATATAACGGAACTTCCGCAAGTTTACTACTTGCTTCTCCTAATTTTAACCAATCATCACTAGATAAATCAGCATTTTGAAGTTTCATACTATCAATTTCACTTTCACTACAAAGTATTCTACTTACTAACTGTTCTTTTGACATTTCTAAGTTAAACATCATAACCGGAACTTTCATATGCATAGCAACATATGTTGCAATATTTAGTACAAACGCACTCTTACCCATAGCAGGACGAGCAGCTACAATTATTAAATCGGATGGATTAAGTCCAGATATTTTACCATCTAAATCTATAAATCCAGATTCTATACCTGATACTTTATTTTTATTTTGATATAACTTTTCTATATTATCAAAAGTTGTTATAAGTACCTCTTTTATAGCTGAGTAACCTCTTGAATTTCTATTTTGTAATACATCAAAAATCTTTTTTTCTGTTTGCTCTATTATACTATCTACTTCTTCTGTTCCAGAATAACCCATTTTAAGAATATCATTTGCAGCTTTTATTAAGTTTCTAACGGTAGATTTTTCTTCTACAATTTTAACATAACTTTCTATATTAGAAGTAGTTGGAACATTATCAATTAAAGAAGACAAATATTCTAAATTACCTATTTTTTCTAAACTTCCTCTTAATACTAACTCTTCTTTAACTGTAATCATATCAATATGTTTTCCATTATTATATATTTCATACATTGCAGCATATATTTCTCTATTATCTTCTCTATAAAAATCTTCATCTTTTAAAGTTTCAATTGCTGCTATTACAGAATCTCTATCAACAAGCATAGAACCGAAGTACTGCTTGCTCTGCTGTTATATCATTTGGTTGAATTTTTATTAGTACTTCATTTTCCACTTATGTTTCACCTACATCCTTATTACATTTACTTTTACTTTTGCAACTATACCTTCATATAACTTAACATTTGCAACATATACTCCAGGTTGTTTTATATTTTCTTCTAATTTAATTTTTTTCTTATCTATATCCATTTTAAATTTACGTTTTAATTCATCAGATATTTCTTTTTCGGTAACACTACCAAATAATTTACCATTTTCTCCTACTTTATGTTTAAATTCAATAACTTGTTTTTCTAAATTAATTTTATCTTTATTTGCATTTTCAATTTCAATATTTTTTTTAAACTTTATTGCATCTAATTTAGTTTTAGCCTCATTTGCAGATTTATTATCTACAAGAGTAGCTAACTTTCTAGGAAGTAAAAAATTTCTAGCATACCCTTCACTTACTTCTAAAGTTTGAAGTTTTTTTCCTATTCCCTTTATATCTTGATTTAGTATAACTTTCATTTTCTTTCCCCCTTGTATTATTTTTTGTTTTCTTTTCCAAAATATTCTTCTATTGCTTCTACAACTTTTGTTTTTGCTTCATCTAATGTAATTCCAGCAATTTGTGCACCAGCAAACGTCAAATGACCACCGCCACCTATTTTTTCCATAATTGCTTGAACATTAATATCACCCATTGATCTACTAGATATCATAATAACATTATCAATTTTACACAGTACAAATGATGCCAGTATTCCACTTATATTAAGCAATTCATCAGCAGCTTGTGCTGCAAGTGTTGGCATATTTTCGTATACATTATCACATATAGATATAGCAATTTGTTTATCTAATATTTCAGCATTTTTAACAATTTCAACTTTTGCTAAATATGTTTCAAAATCATTTTGAAATATTTGTTTGACCTCTGATATATCTAAACCAACTCTTTTTAAATATGCAGCAACTTCAAAAGTTCTAACACCAGTTTTAAAACTAAAATTTTTAGTATCTATTAAAATACCTGCATACAAACATTCAGCTTCAGCTTTTGTAAGTTTTAGATTTGGTACATACATAAGAAGCTCTGTAACAAGTTCTGAGGTAGATGAAGCATACAGTTCATGATATGTAAGCATTGCATTATTTATAAACTCCGGGCCTCTTCTATGATGATCTATAATAACTATTTTATCAAAATTATCCATAATATCTGGAACACATGTATATGATTTTTTATGAGTATCTACAATAATTAAAAGTGAATTTTCAAAATCATGTTTTTTTAATTCATCTTTACCAATAAATACATCATCATAACCATCAGATGTTTTAACTCTATCAATAACTAATTTTGTACTATTGTTATATTTATTGTCTGAAATTATATATGACTTTTTACCTAATGATTCAGTAATTTTATGCATACCAACAGCAGCACCTATACAATCAACATCTGTATTTTTATGACCCATTATGTATACTTTATCACATTTATCTATAACATCACATAAAGCACTTGCAATTGTTCTAGCTCTTACTTTACTTGTTTTTTCTAAACCAATATTTAATCCACCATAAAAATCAAATTTTTTATCTTTTTTAATAACTACTTGATCTCCACCTCTACCAAGTGCAATATCTAAAGCAGAACTAGAAGCTAAATATCTCTCTGAAAGTTCTGTTTCATTTGTTGACATACCAATTGATATTGTAATAGGAAGTTTAGTTTTATTAGTTATTTCTTTTACACTATCTAAAACAGCAAATTTTGTTTTTTCTAACTGCTGAACATATTGCCATTCTATAAAGATAGCATATTTATCTTTATCTAACTTTGTTATAATACCGTTATTATCATTAATAAATTCTCTAAGAATCTTATCTATTTTTGAAGTAATTTCCCCTTTTTCCATTTCATCTAAACCTTGAAAAGTTTCTTCATAATTATCTATAAAAATAACTCCAACAGTAACCTTTGTATTATCAATAATTTTTCTAAGTTCATTTTCTTCTGTTTTATCAATAAAAGATATTATTAAACAACTAAAATCAGAAAAAGATATATGACTACCCAAAGCACGATATATTGTACCATTTCCTATATCTAATTCATATTTTAACTCTTCCCCAGATTTAAATTTATTATCTAATTGTAAAGCAACATCATATATATAATCAGTTGGTATTGTATTTTTAGATAAATCATTTTGCCAAACTATTTGAGTAGGATTTCCTAACATTACCATAGGAATATTTAATTTATTTAAATTATCTTTAAGTACAATATCTACACTTTTACTAAGCTCATTTATTCTATATTTTCTATTACCAATTTCTTTCATAAAAACATATACAGAACATAAAGTAGCAATTATTATAACAAGTATATCTATATATATACTCTCTGGTTTTATTACCAATAGCATTATAGCAAGTAAAATAATAGCAAATAAATAAATAAGTTGCATTGTAAATACATTTAATTTAAATTTAAACTTAGTTTTAAACTTTTTCATAACTACTCCTAACTGATAATATTTTACTATTTTTTAAGCCATTTGTCAAGTAATTAAGATAATTAAAAGTTGCAATATAACAAAAGAAGTAAATTTTACAAAATACTACAAAAATAACTATATATATATAAAAGCATTAAAATATAATAAATTATTTATTAAGTTTTTCAGCAATTTGAATATATTTATCAATATCTAATTCCTCAGCTCTTGCATTACTTGTTATATTACACTCAGTCAATATTTTTATAATTTCTTCTTTACTTAATCCAAGTAAATTATTATTAACTAATGAATTACTTAACTTTTTTCTTCTATTTGCAAAAGATTTATGAATGAGTTCTCTAAATATTTCATTATTTATATTTTCATATTTATCTTCTTTAATAATTTTAACAACAGCAGAAGTTACATTAGGTGATGGAATAAACGAGCTACTTTCTACCGTTATTTCTTTATTTGATTTAGCATAATAATTAATCATTACAGTAAGTACTCCATAATCTTTTGATTTACTTTTAGAAGCTATTCTATCTGCTACTTCTTCTTGAACCATAACTATTATTTCTTTTACCTTTTTTGAATCTTCTAATAATTTAAATATTATTGGAGAAGTTATATAATATGGTAAATTTGCTACTACTTTTATATTTTCAAATTTAATATTTTTTTCTTTTTCTAATTTTTCAATTTCTAAATCAATATCAATTTTTAAAATATCTTTATTTATAATTTTTATATTATCATTATCTAAAAATCTATCTTTTAATATTTCTATCATTTTTTCATCAATTTCAACAAGTAACAAATTAGAATCTTTTAAATAATATGTTAAATTGCCAAGACCTGGCCCTATTTCAATAATTAAATCTTTATCATTTATATTAGCTAAAGAAGCTATTTGTTTTAATACATTATCATCAATTAAAAAATTTTGTCCGTATGCTTTTTTAGCTCGTATATCATATTTATTTAATATTTCTTTGGTTATTTTTAAACTATCCATTTTTACCCCCATGGTATTTCTTTAGGATTAACTCTTTTTTCATTTACTTTTATTTCACTAATTTTTCCACTATTTACATGTATTACTCTATCACCTATTAACGCAATACCTGGATTATGAGTAACTATAACCATAGTAGTATTTTCTTTGTTATTTATATCAATTAAAGTAGTAAGTATTTCTTTACCTATTTTTTCATCTAATGCACCTGTTGGTTCATCAGCAAACATAATATTTGGTTTTTTAGCAATAGCTCTTGCAATTGCTACTCTTTGCTGCTCTCCACCTGAGAGTTCATGCATATACTTTTTTTTATGTTTAGTAAGACCTACTTCTTCAATTATACTATCAATATTTACCTTAACTTTTCCAAGTCTTGTTCCAACTAATATATTTTCTTCTACATTTAAATGACTTAATAAATTATATGTTTGAAATATAAATCCTAAATTATCTTTTCTAAATTTAGTTATTTTTCTTTCACTATATTTTGTTATATCTTTATTTTCAAATAAAATACTACCACTTGTAGGTTTATCTAAACCAGAAAGTACATTAAGTAAAGTAGTTTTACCACTTCCAGAAGAGCCAAGTATAACTATAATTTCACCTTTTTTAATACTTAAATTAATATTATTTAAAGCATGAATTGGCACTACACCCATATAGTATGTTTTATATATATTTTGTAACTGAATTATTGTATCTTTATCCAAAATAATTGCCTACTCTCTTTTTAAAGCCACTGAAAGTGGAATTTTATTTAATGTTTTTCTTGATATAAATATTGCTAAATAATATCCTATTAAAAGTCCTATCAGTCCTATAATAGCCTTAACAATAGAAAACTCAATTGGAATTGCATATGACATATCTTTTGTAAGTATATTTACAATAGAAAGTAATATACTTTTCATTGCAGGTATAGCAAGTAAATATGCTATTATAACAAAAGGTGTATATATATTTAAAACTATTGAACTTATACTTTTACTTTTATATCCCATTACTTTCATAAGTGATATAGTTTTTTTATTTTCTTCTACAATAACATTTGCAATTACTAAAATTATAACAAGAGCCATAATTGAAGCAAAACCAATTACAAAATATATTGATGCATTAGAAGTTTGTATTTGTTTAGTCATATTTTCTTTTAAATCTGATACACTAAATATACTTGCAATACTACTTAACTCTTTTTCATCTAACATTGATATATTAGAATATTTATTATCACAAGTAAACTTTTTGTTATATGCATTTTCTTTTACATCTAATCCTAATTTATTTAAATATATTTGACTTCCCATAAATGAATCTAAAATACCAACTATTTTATATTTATACTCTTTATTTTCTTTTGTAAATATTAAAGTATCTCCTATTTTAGCATCAATTATTTCAGCTATATTACTATTTATTATAACATCATTTTTATCAACTAATTTATTTGATATATCTTCACCTTTTTTATTTCTAATTTCCATTAAATTTAACTTTTTATCTATACCAGACATTGTAACATTAAAATCTTTTTTTCTTTTTATTTTAGTTATTACACCTTCTTTTTGAATAGAATCTAATTTAAATGTATCATCATATATTAAATCTTCTGATGAAGAACTACCATATTGAGTAGATATATATGATACCATATTATCAAAATTAAGTCCAACAAATGTTTTATTTATCATTGATGAAAACATATTTACACCTATTAAAATAAGTACAATTAAAAGTCCTATGCAAAATGATGTTATTGTAACTATTAATAATTTACTCAAAGATCTAGAAGCAAGTGAATATCTAAATCTACTTTTAAATGGTAATTTTCTTGTTAAAAAAGATACTATTTTACTAAATAAATTTACTTTTAAATTACTACCTTCTTTAAGTAATTGTAAAGGCTTTTTTCTAAGCATAAACATAGCTATTAAAAATGCTAAAATAGATAAAATTATCATTGGCATTAAAACTGATATAGCTAAATATTTTAAATCTATTTGAAAACCTAATATTGGCATATTATAATAACCTAAATATAACTTAGTTAAAAAATTATGTAAAAATAATCCCGATACATAACCAATTATTCCACCAATTAAACTACCTATTATTGGATAAACTAAATAACTTAAACTTATACCTGTTGATTTATATCCTAAAGCTTTTAGTACTCCTATTTGTAATCTTTCATCTTCTATTCTTTTTTTAGTTATAACAAGTATTATAAATACTGATATTCCTAATAATAAATATAAAAAGTATTTAGCAAATAATCTTGAAATAGTTATTTCCATCTCTAATGTATTTACTCTCATTATTCTAATAGCAGCCATAGGACTTAGAGAAATAGATTCTTCTTCTTTAAATATTTCCATTAATTCTTCCATTGAATTTGTTTTATTTTTATCGTTAAAAGATCCTACATATACAACTTCTTTTATACCAGAAAACTCATTAAATGTATTCATATTCATATATATAATTGTATCAGTTTTTTCGTTATATATTGGTCTATTAAACGATATAATAGGAAGTATATGTTCAGGAGAATATGCAAAACCTACTATTTTATATTCTTTATCTCCTATTTTATAACAATCATTTATTTTTATATTATTTTTTTTAGCAAAACCTTTAAGAACAGTTATTTCATCATTATTTACAGGCATTTTTCCTTCTACTAAATATGGAATATTTACTTTTTTATTTTGTTCATAAACAATAGCTTTATATAAATACTTATCATTTGTAGCAATTTTTGAAGTTTCAATACTTGAAGTAAAATCATATTTTTCTTCTGATATTTTTATATTTTGTTTTGCTTTATTAAAACTTGCTCCTGTATTATTTAATATCATTTCTACCGCAGAATATATTTTATCTTTATTTGGAATGTTACTACTTCCCAAAGTCATTTGGTACATATTAATTATATCCATTTGTTCTTTTGGAATATCTTTTAACTCATTTTGTTTTAAAACTTCTATTTCTTCTTTTGTATATTCAGTAAATAAATCAATTTTAGGTACAAAAGAAAAGTCTTCTATATTTTGCTCTTTTAAATAATTATGATATCTATCTTCCATTCTATCTAATGCAATATTCATTGCTGTAAATATACCAGTAGATAACATTATACAAAATATTATTCCTAACATTTGAATTTTTTTAGTTTTTAAACCTTTAATTGCATTTAAAAATAACAAATCCATTAAGCCCACCCAATATCTTCTACATTCATAATATTTTCATTATGATGAAGCTCAGAAACCTTTCCACTATTCATTTTTATAACAGTATTACCTAAATAAGCAATAGAGGGATTATGTGTTACTATTATAACAGTTGTATTATATTGTTTATTTATATCAATTAATAACTTTAAAATTTGTTTACCCATTTCTTCATCCAATGCACCCGTTGGTTCATCACAAAAAAGAACCTTAGGATTTTTACAAACAGCTCTTGCAATTGCAACTCTTTGCATTTGTCCACCAGATAATTGATATGGAAATTTATATTTTAATTCATATAACCCAACAATTTTAAGTACTTCATCAATATTTAATCCCTCAGAAGATAAATGTTCACCAAGTTCAATATTTTCTAAAATAGTTAAATTAGCAATTAAATTATATGACTGAAATATAAATCCTAAATTATCTTTTCTATAATCTGTAAGTTCTTCATCATTTAAGTTTTCTATATTAATTTTATTATATATAATTTGACCAGAAGTTGGATTATCAATACCAGATAAAACATTAAGAAGTGTAGATTTGCCACTTCCAGAAGGACCTAATATAACAACAACTTCACCTTTAACAATTTCAAAATTTACATCATTTAAAGCAAGTGTTGTACTATTACCATTTTTAAATTCTTTATTTATATTTTTTAAACTGTATATTATATTATCCAAACTAACTCCTCCAAAACAAAATAAGTAGCAAATATTTATGCTACTTATATTTTTTTATTTATAATCCACCATTTGTTATTAATCTATTTCGTATACTAATAACTGAATTACTATATCCTCTATGTATAGTGCCTTGACTATAACATCTATTAAAGTAAATACCCTCACCCATATTATATGAATTTAAAGCATAAACATCAACTATACTTTTATCATTTGATACTTTTTTAGCACTATTCATATATAACGATAACATATATGTTCCTGCTTTTATATTATCATAAGGATCTAAAAAATTAGATATACCTAATATTCTTCTTAATTTAGCATGGTTAGAAATATGTATTTGACATATACCATATGAATTACCACCACCAATAGAATCAAAGTTAAAATTACTTTCTTGTTTCATAACAGCAAGCATTAATTCATACTCAATACCATATTTTTGGCACATACTATATGTATACTTTTGTAAATCTTCTGATAATTTTATATTATATTTTCTAAAACCACTATCTACTTTTGGTATAATAACAGGAGCAGTTCTTGAAACATAAGGTACTAATTTTGTACCAACTTCAATTACTTTATTTTCTGCTGCAACTGTAATATCTGATGAAAGCTCTGTTTTATATATCTCTTCTTCACCTGAATATTTAACTAAATACTTAGTTATTTTTTCTCCAGCTAAACCTTCTTTTGATATTTTAACAACCCCTCTATTAATAGCTGGATTATCAATTTTTTGTTCTGTAAATGGAATAGCCTCAGATACTTCAATTACCTTAGCCACTACTGGTTTATATTCAGCATATAACTTTACTGTATTTATTTTTGATAATTCTTTTTCTGAATATATTTTTATCTCCATATCTTTTTCTATTTTTGTATTTTTAGATGGAGTAATTATAGCATCATTTGACATATATATTTTATTTTGCATTAAAAACCCTTCTACTGTTGTAGATAATGTTTTTATAGTTTGTATATTTCCGAAATAATTAAAAGTAACCGTCTTAACTTGCATTGCTACAATAGAAATACCAAAAGTAATAAATATTAACATAACTGTTATTATTACCATAGTTTTTCTCAAAACATGTGCTTTATCTTCTTTCACTTTTTTTCCTCCCCTTTTTAACAAGGCTAGTTATATTATACTATATTTTGATGCATTTGTCAAATTTAAATAAAAATCATTACTTAAAAAATAATGAAATAACTACTTAAAAAACCATATATTACACATAATATTAAGTATTAAATCATTTACATAACAAATTATTTTAAATACATATTATATTTCTAAAATATCTTTAACAACCTCACTAGCAATAACAAGACCTGCAACAGACGGAACAAATGACACACTCCCGTAATATATTACCATCAGTTACAATAGGACTTTCTACTGAAAAAACAACTTTTTGTTTTAAAATATTTAAACTTTTTAATCTTTTTCTTATTATTTTAGCAAGTGGACACATTTTAGTATTGTATATATCTTCAACCTTTATATCTAATGGATTAACCTTTTTAGCCATCCCCATACATGATATTAATTTAATACTATTATTATTACAAAACTTAATTAAACCTACTTTTGCTTCAACGTTATCCACACAATCCACAACATAATCCATATCAGTTGTTATATAATTACCTATATTATCTTCATTTAACTCAACTTTTATACTATTTACCTTTGTATTAGGATTTATATCTTTTATTCTATCCATTTGAACTTTAACTTTATCTAAACCGACAGTACTATGAAGAGCTATTATTTGTCTATTTATATTAGTAATATCAACTATATCTTTATCAATTATACTAATCATACCAATACCAATTCTAGCCAAAGCTTCAACAGCATATGAACCTACACCACCTATTCCACATATACAAACATGTGAATTTTTAAGTTTTGTTATATCCCCCAACATAATCTCTGTTCTTTGATAAATTAAATCATTCATATACATTACCTCAAATATATTATACAATAATATTATTTATTTGTCTAGTAATTTAAAAAATATATTATAACAAATTAATAAATATTTGGCTTTCAAAAACAATACTTTTACCTTACTTTTGAAAAAAATAACAAATTATTTTTTAATCATCATAATCAGGATGTTTCTCCCAAAAACTTGTGTCATACTTTTTTTAGTTTTAATACATTTGTTTAATTCTTCTATTAATTCTTTTTTTGTACCTTCAAATTGTGCTAATGGAAATCCTTCTGGAAATATTTTTTTATATTCATCTAATTTTTTCTCCACTTGCTTATATAATATATCATAATACATTTTAATAACCTTCTCTATATTAAATGTTTTAGTTTTATGTAAATTTCTTACTGTTATTATACATTCTTTTAAAATAATAATTAATAACAGTATCTAAATTTTTAAAAGTAAAAGGTAAAAATGATATATAACAAGGTAGTATAACTTTTAGATTATACTACCTTGTTATATTATATATACTTTATTTGAACTGACTATTACTTGTGATATAACCTATTATATATTATTTATTTTTTCAATGCTTAAACCAGTTGCTTGACTTATTATGCTTACATCAACATTTAATTTTTTCATTTTTTTTGCAATTTCTTCTTTTGATTCTTCATA
>JAVVTJ010000027.1:0-14569 GCA_036653755.1 Clostridia bacterium | reverse complement strand
TCATGTGGTACAAGAGATTATGCTGATGCTATTTTAGAAAAAGTTGAAGATGTTTTAAGAGAAACTATGCAAGTTGTTCATAATAACAGAAAAGAATTAAAATAGACTATGGTAGAAATGGGTTGATTTGGACTATGGGTAGAAAGAGAAAAAAACAATCAAAGAAAACAATGAAAAACGACTTATTAGGTGGAATACTTATAGTAATTTCATTGGTTTTCATTGTTTTTTTGAGTTTTGATAATATGGGAATGTTATCTGAATTATTTAGCAATATTCTAAAAGGATGTTTTGGTATAAGTGCATATTGTATTCCAATTGTATTTATGATAATTGGAGTTTATTGTATTGTATCAGATGAAAAAATAAAAGTTATTAGCGAAATAATAAAAGGTGTTATAGCTACAATTTGTATTTCTTCTGTGATATATATTTTTACAGAAAGTAACTTTACATTATTTAATAATTTTTTAAAATTTTGTATTGATACATTTAACGCTGGTAATACAGGTGCTTTGTCTGGTACATTAGGCGGAATTTTTGCAAATTGTAGCGTTAAAATAATTGGTATTTTAGCTAGTAAAATATTACTAATATTTATAGCAGTTGTATCTGTGTTATATTTTTTAAAAATGTCACTTACTCAGCTATATTATTGTATATATAATGTATTTGCTTTTATTGCAAATGAAATATATAAAGTATGGGATACAGTATTTAAAAAAGATGAAAGTTTTCATATTAAAGAAAATAAAATAAATAAAAGAGAATTAAAAAGGCAGGAATTAAAAGAAAAAGAGCTTAATGAAAAAATGAAAGAAAAAGGTAGTAAAGATGCTTTAAATAATATTAATACTAACACATTAGAACAAGTTGAGTTTGATTTTAATAAATTAGGAGTAAATCCTAGTGAAGGTGATTTAAAAGCAAAAGAGCAACGTGATGATTTCTTTAAAAAGCAAATAGAGAAAAAAGAAGATAAAAGTGTAAAAGAAGTATTAACACTTGATCATGGACAACTTGCAGAAGAAAATATTTATGAATTTCCACCAATTTCTTTACTTGGTATAAATAAAGATGCAGATAAAGGATTAGATAAAAAAGCAATACATGCAACTGCTGTTAAACTTCAAAAAACATTGTCTAGTTTTGGAGTTGAAGCTAAAGTTACTAATATAACAAAAGGACCAACAGTAACTAGATATGAGCTTTCTCCAAGTATTGGTGTAAAAGTTAGTAAAATAGTAAATTTAGCTGATGATATTGCTCTTAATTTAGCTGCTAAAAGTATAAGAATTGAAGCACCAATTCCAGGAAAAGCTGCAGTTGGTATTGAAGTTCCAAATCCAGAACCTGAATCAGTATTTTTAAGAGAAGTAATAGAATCAAAAGATTTTACAACTCATAAATCAGCCTTAGCTTTTGCACTTGGAAAAGATGCAGCAGGAGATACAATAGTAGGAGATATAGCAAAAATGCCTCATGTATTAATAGCAGGAGCTACTGGATCTGGAAAAAGTGTGTGCATAAATTCAATAATTGTATCAATAATATATAAATCAAAGCCTAGTGAAGTTAAAATGATTTTAGTTGATCCTAAAATAGTTGAACTTTCTGTATATAATGGAATACCTCATTTATTAATTCCAGTTGTAACAGATCCTAAAAAAGCAGCAGGAGCACTTAATTGGGCTGTTCAAGAAATGGTAAATAGATATAGTTTATTTGCTTCTAAAGGTGTTAAAGATATAAAAGGATATAACGCTGAAATAGAAAAAGAAACAAATTCAGTTAAAATGCCACAGATAGTTATAATAATAGATGAACTTGCAGATTTAATGATGGTAGCACCTAATGATGTAGAAGATGCTATTTGTAGATTAGCACAAATGGCAAGAGCTGCAGGAATGCATTTAGTAATAGCAACTCAGCGTCCATCAGTAGATGTTATAACAGGTATAATTAAAGCTAATGTACCTTCTAGAATAGCATTTACAGTATCTTCAAATGTAGATTCAAGAACAATACTTGATATGGCAGGGGCAGAAAAGTTACTTGGAAAAGGTGATATGTTATACTTCCCAGTTGGAGCTACAAAACCACAAAGAATACAAGGAACTTGGATTTCAGAAAAAGAAATTGAAGAAGTAGTAAATTCTGTTAAAAAAGATGATGTGGTTGTGTATAACGATGATATAATTGAAAGTATAGAAAAAGTACAACTTAAAAATTCTAAAGGAAGTTCAAATAAAGATCCTAATTCAATTGAAGATCCACCTGAAGAAGATCCAATATTAAATGATGCAATTGATTTAGTAATGGATATGGGTCAAGCATCTGCTTCAATGTTGCAAAGAAGATTTAAAATAGGATATTCAAGAGCAGGTAGATTAGTTGATCAAATGGAAGATAGAGGTTTAATTTCAGGATATGATGGAAGTAAACCAAGACAACTGTTAATAAGTAAAGAAGAGTGGCAAGAACTTAAATTTAGTATTCAACAAGCTGCTAAAAAAGAAGAATAGGAAAGAGGAATTTTATTTATGGCAATAAGAGAGATACGAAAATTAAAAGATGAAATATTGTATAAACAAGCAAAAGATATAGAAATAATTGATGATAAAATAAAAGATTTAGCACAAGATATGATAGATACATTATACAAATATGATGGTATAGGGTTAGCTGCAAATCAAATTGGTATTTTAAAAAAAATAGTAGTTTATGATACAGAATATGTAAAAGAAGGAGAAAAGAGAAATCCAAAAGTAATAATCAATCCTGTAATTACTAAGTCATCTAAAAAAATGATAGTAACAGAAGAAGGTTGTTTAAGCTTTCCTGATTTATTTGGATATGTAGATAGACATGAAACAGTTACAGTAGAAGCATTAGATTTAAATGGTAAAAAAATAGTTATAAATGCAAAAGAAATTTTATCAGTAGTACTTCAACATGAATTAGACCATTTGCAAGGAAAAGTGTTTGTAGATGTTGCATATGATACATATTATGGCGAAAGAGAAGAAACCTCTAAAGGTAAAAAGAATAAGAATAAATAATTCAAGTTTGTTTTAAGGAGTGTTTTTATTATGGATAATAAAGTTGTAGCTGATAAAGTTAGGTTTTTGAAAAAATATATAATTGAAATTACAGATTGTTTGAAAATAGAAAAAGAAAAATTTTGTGAAAATAGTAATAATGTTGCTGCTGCACAGACATATTTATATAATGCAGTTCAAACATCTGTGTTTTTAGCTTTACATACTTTACAAAAATCAAATTTAGAAAATGGAGATACGTATTATAAAGTATTTGAAATACTGTGTAGAAATGGAAAACTTTCTGCTGAAAATATGAATAAATATGTGCAAATGTTAGATGTTAGAAATAGTATATTATTTGATTATGATAATTTAACAGCTGAAAATATTTATGAAATGATGGAAAACAACATAAAAAGCATAACTTTATTTTTAAAGGATTTAAAAAGTAGAGATTAAAAATATCTATAAATTTATGTTACAGTTATATATTAATACTTGTGTATATTTTATATTATACACAAGTATTTTTTATATTAGAAAATGTTTATATTTTAAATGTATAACAATTTTAAAAAATATTGTAATTAGAATTGTAGGTTATTACTATCGACAAAATTCATAAAATCTGTATATTTTTCTACAATAATTTTTGTAGTATTTTGTATAGTTATATATAACAGCTAATTAATCATTTAAAATACTTGCAATCTTAATATAACTATGTTTTAATATATGTATGTTACTGTTTATTCTAAAATGTATCATGCATTTTATTTAAGAAGATTTTAATCTTATACAACCAGTATAAAATAAAGTTCCTCTCAAATTATAAACAAAACATAAAAAACTATGCTAATAGTATTGAATTACATATTACTATATTGAACGTACATTAATATATTAAAAATAGTTAAAGATTAAAATATTATATTTGAATTTGATAGTTTAAAAGTTATTTAAATATAATATATAAATTAAATAAATAGCTCTACTAATAGTAGAATATAAATTTTCTACACTTTATGAGTGTAATATTTATATATAATGTGTTATAATTTTTATATAAGGAAAGAGGAGATTATTATGGATCAAATAAAAATTGGTAAATTTATTGCAAATCTTCGTAAAGAAAAGAAAATGACTCAACAAGATTTATCAGAAAAATTAGGTGTAAGTTTCAAAACAGTTTCTAAATGGGAAACAGGTCGAGGTATGCCAGATTTATCTTTATTTATACCTTTATGTAAAGAATTAGATATAACAATTAATGAATTACTTTGTGGAGAAAAAATATTAGAGAAAGAATATCCAAAAAAATTAGAAGAAAATATAATAAGTACAATTGATTATTCAAATAAAAAAATTAATGTTAAAAATAATACAATTGCATCCATATTATTAGTATTTGGTTTTTTTATAACTTTAACAGCCACTTCTATATTTCCATCAGAAAGTAGTTGGAGCTCTATTTATTCGATAATTGGTATTATTGTTGCATTGATAGGATTTTCAAGGTTTACAAAAAAAATAGAATATATCAAAAGAGTATTGCTAAATTTCACATTTTTTATTATATGTATATTATTATTATTTATATTGGATTTTGTAAATGTTTCAACTAATAATGTGCCACCTAAATTTTCATTTAAAACACAAACAATGGATAAAGTTATAATATATAATACTCCATTTTATAATGTATTTAGAATTAATACTAATACTCCAAATGAATATTATATAATTGATACAAAAAAAATATATAATATTAATACAATTCCATTGACACCTTTTAATCGTGATAAAAGTGGTATAGATAATATTATAAAATATGAAAATAAGTATATTGGAAATAATAGCAATATTGGAAATTTAATTAATAACTTACCACTTTGTGAATATGACTATGTATTTAAAATAGATTCTGAAAATTTAGGACTTATAATTGATTATCATACATCAGATTGGTATATCACTGAAAATAGTTATCTTCAAAAAAGTTTAATATATAACTCAGTAAGTATTTTTACTTTAATAGATAATGTAGAATATATAACATATAATTTTAGTGGTAAATCATATAAGATAGAGAGAAAAGTTTTTGAAAATAATTATTCTAATTTTTTCTTTATTAAAAAAGATAATATAATTAATAAAGAAATGTTTAATAAATTTGTGGAAAACAAAATGAATGATAATGAATTTGTAAATAATATTTTTTTAAAAATTTTTTAATAATAAGCAAGTACTTTTTAAATAAGTTTAAAAGGTACTTGCTTATATATATGTATAGATAAAATATATTTTTAAAAATATTGCAAGATATATATATCTATGGTATAATGTATATATATTGATGGAGGTTTTTATGGAAAGAAAAGATATAAAAATTGTATTTATGGGAACACCAGAATTTGCTAAAGCTTCACTAGAATGTTTGTATAATTCAGGATATAACATAGTGGGTGTATTTACAAATCCAGATACTTTAAGTGGAAGAGGAATGAAAATTAAGTTTTCACCTGTAAAAGAATATGCTACTGAAAAAAACATACCTATTTTTCAACCACAAAAGATTAGAAAAAATGAAGAAATTTTAAATACATTAAAAAAATTAAATCCTGATATAATTGCAGTAACTGCATATGGTAAAATACTTCCAAAAGAAATATTAGAACTTCCAAAATTTGGATGTATAAATGTTCATGGCTCACTTCTTCCTAAATATAGAGGTGCAGCTCCAATTCATCATGCTATTATAAACGGAGAAAGTGAAACTGGAATTACAACTATGTATATGGATGTTGGAATGGATACAGGAGATATGTTACTTAAAGAAAAAGTAGAAATAACAGATGAAGATAATTTAGAAACTATGACAAATAAATTAATGAATGTTGGTGGAAAGTTATTAGTAAAAACTTTGGATAAAATAATAAATGGTGATATAACTAGAATAGTTCAAGAAGAAAAGTTTTCAATTGCACCGATGATAGAAAAAGAAATGACAAGAATTGATTTTAATAAATCTAGTAGAGAGGTATTTAACTTTGTAAGAGGGCTATCTCCATATATTGGAACATATATAGATAATCAAGAAGGTAAAAGATATAAAGTTCTTGAAGTAAAAGTTGCAGAAAATATTGAAGGCAAAGTAGGAGAAGTTGTATTTTTATCTAAAAATAAAATGGTAATAAAATGTAGAGAAGGTTGTATTGAAATAATTAAAATACAACCTCCAAATAGTAAAGTAATGGATATACAATCATTTTTAAATGGCAATAAAATTAAGTTAGGCGAAATTTTAAAATAGTATGCAAAGATACTTTTTTAAAAAAGTTACCTCTAAGAAAGAGAGATCTAAATGGAAGATAAAATAAATATAAATGAATATACAATAAAAGAGTTAGAAGAATATATTGATAGTTTAGGTGAAAAAAAGTTTCATGCAAAACAAATATTTAAATGGCTTCATAGAGAATGTGTAATCTCTTTTGATGATATGACAGATATATCTAAAAGTTTAAGAGATAAATTAAAAGAAAAAGCTATAATAACATCACTTTCTGTTATAACAGCTCAAAAGTCAAAAGATGGCACAATAAAGTTTCTTATAAAACTTTCAGATAGTAGTGCAATAGAAACTGTATTTATGAGATATAATCATGGTAATACATTATGTGTATCTAGTCAAGTAGGATGTAGAATGGGTTGTAAATTTTGTGCATCTACAAAAGCTGGTTTTGAAAGAAGTTTACTATCAAGTGAAATAGAAGGACAAATTATTGCTGCTGAAAAATATACTAGTGAGAGAATTTCTAATGTTGTATATATGGGAATAGGTGAACCATTAGATAATTATGATAATGTAGTTAAGTCTATAAGAATCATAAATGACCCATTAGGACTAAATATTGGTGCAAGACATATTAGTTTATCAACTTGTGGAATAGTACCTAATATATATAAATTAGCTGATGAAAATATACAATGTACTTTATCAATATCACTTCATAATACAACTGATATTGAAAGGCAGAAAATGATGCCAATAGCTAATAAATATAGTATAAAAGAAATATTAGATGCTTGTAAATATTATATTAATAAAACTAAAAGACGTGTAAGTTTTGAATATGCCTTAATAAATTCAGTAAATGATACAAAAGAAGTAGCACTTAGTTTAGCAAAACTACTTCGTGGTATGATAGCACATGTTAATTTAATACCAGTAAATGAGATAAAAAATGGCATATATACAAAGTCAAGTGAAAATAATATATCTGTATTTATGGATACATTAAATTCATCAGGTATTGTTACAACAGTAAGAAGAGAGTTAGGAACAGATATAGACGCAGCATGTGGTCAGTTAAGACAAAAACATATAGATAATGAAATATAACTAAAAAGGAGAAAAAATGATAGAATTATTATCGCCAGCAGGTGAAATAGGTGCTTTTAAAGCAGCAATTGAAAATGGTGCAGATGCAATATATATGGGAGTAGGAAGTTATAACGCAAGAATTATGGCAAATAACTTTACAAAAGAAGAATATATAAACTGTATTCATTATGCTCATATAAGAGGAGCAAAAGTATATTTGACACTTAATACTTTGTTATATGATAGTGAAATTAAAGAGGCAGTGCAGCTTGTTATAGAGCTATATTCTCATGGATTAGATGCTGCTATTGTTCAAGATATTGGTATATTTAAAATATTAAAAGATGTGCTTCCTGAAATTGATATACATGCAAGTACACAAATGAGTGTGCATAATATAAATCAAGTAAAGTTTTTAGAAAAATTAGGCTTTAAAAGAATTGTACTTGCAAGAGAAATGACATTAGAAGAAATTAAGTATATAAGAGAAAATACAAAAGTAGAATTAGAAATATTCATACATGGAGCATTATGTGTGTCATATTCAGGTCAATGTTTAATGAGTAGTATGATTGGTGCAAGAAGTGGTAATAGAGGTAAATGTGCAGGTCCGTGTAGACTTAAATATTCTATGTATGAAAATGGTAAGATAATAAAAGATAACAGTTACTTAATAAGCAAAAAAGATATATTTGGAATTGATTATGTAAATAAACTTATTGACATTGGAGTTAATTCTCTAAAAATTGAAGGAAGAAGTAAAACAGCAGAATATGTTGGACTTGCAACAGATAAATACAGAAAATGTATAGATGGAAAATTTGAAAGTCTTGATAAAAAAGAATTATTACAAATGTTTAATCGTTCAGGCGAAGATTCTGGTTATTTTGAATCTGTTAAAACAGCAGAATCTATTACTAGTTTATCTCCTAAAAATACAGGACTTAAACTTGGAACAATAATTTTAGTTAAAGATGAATTTGTTAAAATAAAATTAGAAGAAAATATTGATATGCATGATGGTATAGAAATATATTCTAGCGAAGAAGTAGCATCTACTATTGTAACATGTATACGAGATGATAGATTTAAAATATTAAATAAAGAGGCAAATAAAGGTGAAATTGTTTGGCTTGGAGATATTTCTAAAAAAGTATTTATCGGAGATGAAATATATAAAACTTCAAGTAGTAAACTATGCGCTATGTATAGAGAAAAAAACTCTAAAATAAACAGAAAAACTATTTTAGATACTGTTATAAATGTTATTCATGACAAAAATATTAGTATAGAAGTAAAACTAAATATATTTGGAAAACAGCAAATTGTAAAAGATTATGTAGAATATATACCACAAATATCAATGAATAAACAAGTAGATAAAGATTACATAGATAATGCATTTTCTAAAACAATAGACGCTGCATATAAGTTTAATATAACTGATTATAATATAAGTCAAGGACTTTTTGTGCCAGTTTCAAAGTTAAATGAATTAAGAAGAAACATAATAGAAAAAGTAGATATGTTATTTAAAACTTACATAGATGTTAGTAAAAAAAATATAGATTTAGATAATTATATTGTAAAACATGAAAAAGAAATATTAAGTATAAATAAAAAGTATACTCATGAAAATTCATTATTTATATATGAATATGTAGATATAAATTTTGAGGAGTATATTCAAAATAGTAGCAAAATAATATATTTAAATATATCAGATGTACGTAAAGCTGAATTAAAAGGACTAGATATTATATCAAAATTAAACGATAAAAAAGAAGTATATATATATATTCCAAATATAGTACTTAATAATGTAGATAAATATATAAATGAAAATTTAGAAAGAATAATTAACTTAGGTGTAAAAGGAATACTTATTGGTAATATAGGATATATAGAAAAAGCTACTAAATTAAAAGAAAAATATGGTCTCAAATTAGTTATAGATTACAGTTTAAATGTATTAAATACATATGCTGCTTTATTTTATAAAAATATAGGAATAGATAAAATTACAATATCTACAGAAATAGATGAATGTGAAATTAAAAATATTGCAGAAATAATTGATATTGAAATAGTAGAAAATTTTGTAACAGCAATGACTACTAGATTTTGCCCAGTTAAGTCATATTCTTCTGGTTGTAATTGTAGTAAAAATAAGTATACACTTAAAGATAACTTTAATAATGTAAGATATAATATCGTATGCGATAATTCAGATTGTGTAGTAAAATTTGTTAGAAATATATCAACAACAGAAAATAACTCATATAATAAACGAAAATGTATACTTTAGGGATAGCTTTTTAAAATTTACAGTATTTACTTAATAATGATGATTTTACTTAAAATTAAGCATAATAAACATGCCACTTTAAATATGAATTTAAGCGAAATAAATAATTACCTTTTTAATGAATTTTAAAAAGCTATCCCTTATTGGGTAGCATGCTGTCTATTAAGCCGTAAATTGCAGCAGCTATTAAACTACTTATAATTGTGATGTAGTACCCGCTTACAAAATACTGAGTAGCATATATTATAATAGCAGCTGAAACAAATCCTACAATACCTCTGCCAAAAGGAATATCATGTATTCCAGTAATTACTGCTACAATATAATCAAAAGCAATAATTACAATACTGCTTAATACAAGTATAGGAAATGATGTAATATTAAAATTTGGTGTAAAAAATACTGTAACTGCAAATATTGATACCGCACATATAAATCTAATAATCATTTGTTTTATTCTTAAAAAGTCTATTGAACCGAAAAAATGTTTTTTCCATATTGACCTCCAAAATGTATTTAATAATATTATTTGTATAATTTTTCAAAATATGCAAAAAATATTGTTAGGTGATTAAAATGTTAGTGATTTTTTTTAGGTCGTTTATATTATACATTGTAGTTTTTCTCGTAATAAGACTTATGGGTAAAAGAGAACTTTCAAAAGTTCAACCTTTTGAACTTGCTATAATAATTGTAATTGCAGATTTAGCATCTGCACCAATGTCAGCACGTGGCATCTCTATTTTCGATGGCGTAATACCTATGATAACGCTTCTTATATGTTATATAATTTTCACATTTCTAATACGATCAAGTAATAAAGTACAAGAAGTTGTATGTGGTAAAACTTGTGTTATTATTCAAGATGGAAAAATTTTAGAAGAAGAACTAAAAAAGCAGCAATATACAGTTGCAGATTTAATGTCACAACTTAGGCAAAAAGATATATTCATGGTTCAAGATGTAAAATATGCTATATTAGAAACAAATGGTAATTTAGATGTAATCCAAATGTCAGCTGGAATTGATAAAATACCATTAAATATAATAGAAGATGGAAAATTAAGTGAAAATAATCTAGAAATACTTGACTTAAATTCTGAGAAAGTAAATAAAATATTAGAAAAAGAAAAAATAAAATTAGAAGATGTTTTACTTGGTACAATGGATGATAAATCTAAATTTATATACCAATTAAAAGAGGTAAGCAATGGTTAAGAATGTTATAACTTTGATACTTTCAATTATAATTTTAATTTCAGCAGGAATTTGGCAAATTGATTATTTAAATAAAACATCAATGTATGCTATGTCAGATACAGAATATATAAAAAATCTAATTCAAAATGATAACTTTAAACTTGCAAATGAACATATAAAAGAACTAGAAAATACATGGAATGGTATGAAAGACACTTGGAATATATTTGTAACACATGATGAAATAGATGATGTAGAAGAAGCAATGACAAATTTTAAAATGTACACATTACAAGAAAACAAAGAAGAAGCACTGGTTTATGCGCAACAGATTCATCAAAATTTAAATCATATTGCAAAAAATCAGCAAGTTAGATTTGAAAATATATTTTAAAAAAATATACGAATTTTAGTAAAATACTATATTTCCCAACAGAAAATGTAGTATTTTATTTATTTGTATGGTATAATATATATGTACTTCAAATATGGGGACGAAAGGTATCGACGGATCTTTTGAAATACGGATAGCGAGTAGTGGATTCTCGTGGGCCACTATAAAAACGAGAAAAAAATATAAACGCAGATAGAGAATTTGCACTAGCAGCTTAATTTAAGCCGCTTGTTTATACCTAATTTGCCAGAGGTTTAGTATAAGCATCATTTATCTGGAACAACAAAACTAATCTTAGTTATTGATTAGTGGGTATAATATATAACTAAACTATTATATGTTTTATGTACTAGTTAGAATATAATGGTTTTTAAATGAAATTAGTACTGCACTCGGAGAAGTCTGTATGAACGAATTTTCGGACGCGAGTTCGATTCTCGCCGTCTCCACCATAAATTTATAGAGGTGGATATTATGAATAAAAAGTATATATGTATTATAGTTGTTACAGTAGTTGTATGCGCTATGATATATATTTTTTTAAAATATCAAGGAATATTACCAGAAAAAACATATTTATCTGCAGATTTTAATATTTCTGTTATAAAAAGTGAAAAAGATTGTAATAATAATGGTATAGATGATTATACAGATATATTATTAGGTGCAAAAAAAGATGCTGAAAATAAGCCAACATATAAATCAGATTCATATACAATTGGTGGCTATCCACCAGATAATATTGGAGTTTGTACTGATGTAATTTGGAGTGCTTTTAAAAATGCAGGATATAGTTTAAAAGATATGATAGATAATGATATATCACAAAACTTGCCACTATATACTAATATATCTAAGCCAGATTCTAATATAGATTTTAGAAGAGTTAAAAATTTAAAAGTATTTTTTCAAAGACATGCACA
The DNA here is from genome assembly GCA_036653755.1 of Clostridia bacterium. GTDB lineage: Bacteria > Bacillota > Clostridia > TANB77 > CAG-465 > RGIG5057. The sequence goes on along the minus strand of JAVVTJ010000027.1, from coordinate 2,313 downwards.
AACACTTACAAATAATATATATGAAATAGATAAATGGCAACCAGGAGATATTGTTATATTTGGAAAAACATATACACATATAGGAATAATATCAGATAAAAGAAATTCAAAAGGTGTGTCATATTTATTACATAATTCAGGTCAACCTAAAAGAGAAGAAGATATAATTGAATTTATTATAAATTTCAATGAAATTACTGGACATTATCGTTGGACTAATGTGTAATATAATTGAGTGTTAGATAATATATAATAAGTATAAGGAGAATTTATGCAAGAATTAATTATAAATATAATGAACGAATTTGGATATATTGGCGTTTTACTACTTATTGCAATTGAAAATATATTTCCACCAATTCCATCAGAAGTTATTCTAACATTTAGTGGCTTTATGACAACATATACAAATATGAAAGTATTATGGGTTATAATATTTGCTACAATTGGTTCTGTTATAGGTGCAATTGTACTTTATGGAGTAGGAAGATTACTTAATAAAGAAAGATTAGAAAAAATATTAGATTCAAAATTAGGACATATATTACATTTTAAAAGTGAAGATATAAAAAAATCAGAAGAATGGTTCGTAAAAGTAGGTAAAAAAGCAGTATTTTTTTGTAGATTTATACCAATAGTTCGTAGTTTAATTTCAATACCAGCAGGAATGACAAAAATGAAAATTTCCACATTTGTACTATTTACAACCATAGGTAGTGCAATATGGAACATTGTATTAATAAGTTTAGGAGCTATAGCTGGAGCTTCTTGGAATAAAGTTGTACAGTATATAGATATATATTCGCAAATAGCATTGTTTGTTATTATTGGTATAACTTTAATTCTAGTTTTTGTGTTATATAAAAAAAGATTCAAGAAAAAACAAGAAATTTTCTATTTAAATAGTGCAGATTAAAATATAAGGGGGATTGTTATATGGCAGCATCTAGTACAGTATTTTTTTGTAAAGAATGTGGTTATGAAAGTGCAAAATGGCTTGGAAAATGTCCTAGTTGTAATAATTGGAATTCTTTTGTTGAAGAAAAAGTAATTAAAGAAAAAAATCAAAATAGAAATTTTAATGAAAAATCTGAAGTTAAAAAATTAGAAGATATAAAAATTGAAGATACAATGAGAATTGATACAGGATATGAAGAATTAAACCGTGTATTTGGTGGAGGAATTGTTGAAGGTTCTATTTCGCTTGTAGGTGGAGAACCTGGAATAGGTAAATCAACTTTAATTATGCAAATATGCAATAATTTAGCAAAGCATGGAAATGTACTATATATATCTGGTGAAGAATCAGAAGCACAAGTAAAACTAAGATGTAATAGATTAAATATAATATCTAAAAATATTTCTTTTTTGAACGAAACAAATATATCTGAAATAGAAAATAAAATTGAACAAGAAAAACCAAAATTTTGTATAATAGATTCAATTCAAACAATGTATGATAATGAACTTCCAGCAGGAAGTGGAAGTGTATCACAAGTTAAAGAAGTAACAGCAAGATTAATGTATTTGGCAAAAAGAAAAAATATAACAATAATTGTTATAGGACATGTAACAAAAGATGGAACTATTGCAGGTCCTAGAGTATTAGAACATATGGTAGATACTGTGTTATATATTGAAGGAGAAAGATTTTTTTCAAATAGAATAGTAAGAAGTGTAAAAAATAGATTTGGATCAACAAATGAAATAGGCATATTTGAAATGCGTGATATAGGCATGATAGAAGTAAATAATATATCAGATGCCTTTCTATCTGAAAGCAATAATAAATTGCCTGGAACTGCCATTACAGGAACATTAGAAGGCAGTTCAACAATACTATTAGAAGTACAAGCTTTATCATCCCATTCATATTATAATATGCCAAGAAGAGTTGCAAATGGAATTGATATAAATAGATTAAGTATGATATTAGCTGTTTTAGAAAAAAGATGTAATATTTCTCTTGGTATGAATGATATATATATAAATATAATAGGTGGAATGAAAATAGATGAGCCAGCAGTTGATTTAGCTCTTGCTATTGCTATTGCATCTAGTCATAAAGATAAAATAGTTCCAAATACATATGTATTTATTGGAGAAATTGGTTTAACAGGTGAAGTAAGAGGAATAAATAACATTGAAAAACGTATAAAAGAAATTGAAAGATTAGGATATACAAAAATATTTGGAAGTAAAAAACAAATTGAAAAGTTAAACAAAAAAGATTATAAAATTGAATTAATTGGAGTATCAAGTGTAGAGGAAGTAATAAGATTAGTTTTAAACTGAAAAGTGTAATATAACCAC
>JAVVTJ010000026.1:0-14636 GCA_036653755.1 Clostridia bacterium | reverse complement strand
TCAAAAATATATAATATATAAAAATGAAATGAAATTGACAAAAGAAATATTAGAAAGAGAAAAAGAAAATAATAAAAACTTAAAAATTATTGCTGAAGAAATAAAAAAAAAGAATAAATAAGAGTAGATTACATCTACTCTATATTTTTGTGTCAATTAAAGAATCTGGATTATCATGTAATTCATCTTCGATTAATTTTAAATTATAACTTACTACATCTTGTTGATATGTATTATATTTTTTAAATACCTTTGAAGTAATGAAAGAAAACATTTTTTTAACCCCAAAATCTTTAGGAATTAAATTAGGGTCTGAACGTTTTTTATATAATTCATACGTATTAATATCGGGCCAAACCTCAAAAGTTTGAAAATAAGGCAATATAATTAAATTAATACGTTTATCTTCTATACATATTTTTCTTTTAAAAATAGTATTTGAACAAAAAAACATTTTTCCACAATAACGTCTTATTTGAGCGTCAATTTCCTCGGGCTGTTGAGTTATAAACCAAATATCTAATTTTTGATGTCTATGCATAGATAATTTATTTTTTAATCGTGAAGATACACCAGAAGATGTTAAATTTTTAAAATTACGACTATCTAAATTAATTTGACTTTCATCAATAATTAAAGTAGAATCTGGAGGAAAATTATAATCATAGAAATTATAAGGAAGTTTAAAAGCACCTTTAATATAATAAGTACTATAAACTGGAAAACCTTTTTTAATTAATTTAAGAGCTTTAGAAGTTGCTAACATAGTTTTTCCAGAACCGGTTTTACCGGCAAAAACTGTGATTTGATACATATATTTATTAGCAAAGAAAAAAAACTTAATTATTAAAAAAGATATAATAAAGAAAATAAAATATAAAAACAAAATAAAAACCCCTTTCAAAAAAAGCAGCATGCAAACATCAAAGTTTGCAAATGCTGCTTTAAATTATCTACTTTTAATCATAGGAAGCATGTTTAAAACAAATTTAACAACACCATAACCTATTGCTAAACCTATAAGTGTCATAAAAGTTTCATTAGCAACAATAGCACCAACAGTGCTTACAACAGCACCAACTATTGCAGTTGCTCCAGCAGTAACAGAAGCAATCATAAAAAATCACCACCTTTCTAATAAATAGCAGATTATCTGCTTTTAATCATAGGAAGCATGTTTAAAACAAATTTAACAACACCATAACCTATTGCTAAACCTATTAAAGTTAAAAATGTAGGGTCAACAACAATTTTAGATACAACAGTTACAACAGAGCCTACTATAGCAGTTGCTCCATCAGCTATTGCTTTAGTTAATGTTAAAACATCAGTCATAAAAATCACCACCTTTCTAAAAATTAAATTAACGTTTATTACTAAATGTTAAAAAAAGTAAAGAAAAAATTTTTAAACAAAAAATAAAAAACATCAAAATAAAAACAAAAGTCAAAAAATCATAAAAAATATCAGTTGCAAAACCACCAAAAAAATTATTAGCAAAAGCTCGAACTGGAAATGTTGCATTATATATATCTACTTCCAAAATATCACCTACTTTATATTATTAAATATTTTTAAAATTAAAAATATCAATAAAATTATAAATATAAAAAATAATATATAATCAGTTGAAAAAAAATACATTTTTATTTCCTCCTTTTATTTTTTAATTTATTTTCTTTATAAATAGCTTTATAATCATCTCTACTATACATATTCCAAGAATGTGGTTTATCTTTATAAAATTTATTTTCATTATAACTTTTTCTTTCATCAAAAAAATCTTTTTGATGTGAATAAAGTATACTTTTTATAATAGGTAATTCAAAATCAAAAAGTCTACAAAATAAAAAAATAAAAATTGAAAAGATAAATAAAGGTAAAATAATACCAAAAATACTAAAAGTTAAAATAACACCTGGAGCAATAGGAATTGGTATAAAAATATTATGCATAGAATTTGTAAATAAATCAAACATATAAAATAAATAATACAATTTAACCACCCCTTACTGCTTTAATTAAAGTTATAACAACTAAACCAGTCAAAAGAAAACCTAAAGGAACACTTATCCACGTAGGAATGCAAAAAAATATCATCTTAATAACTTCAAAAAAACTTTTAAAATAATTAATCATATTTTCAATAGAACCAGTAGGGTTATTAGGGTCAATATTAACACCAGGCAAAGATGAATCTGGTTGTCCGTTTATAGTACCACCACCAATACTAGTATCGTTATCTGGAATTAAACCAGATTGAGAAGGTTTAAAATTAATATCAAAAGTTTTTGTTAAAACTACTTTTTCAGTACCTCTTAATTTTAAAACAAATTCAATAGTAAATTTATTTTCAGTTAAACCAGGAAAAAAATATAACTCTTCATTGTTAGAAGTTAATTTTAATGGAGTAGTATCGATATTGTTTGAATTAGGAAAATTAGAATATCCTTTAGATATTCTATAATAAATATCGTAGTATTGAAAATCTGCACCAAATAACCAAGGTTTAGCTATAACACTAGAACTTGTAAATTTAAAATCAACATTAAAATCTTTTGAATTTAAAACACCAATCTTATTAATTTGAACACTATTAACATACTTTATGTTATTATTTGTATCTCTAACTTCAAAAAATAATGAACAATTGTTATTAATTTTTATACCATTAGATGGGAAATATGATTTAGAGTTTAAACCATTTACACCAGGAGCAATTTTACTATAATATAATTTATCAGAAAAACTAGCATTTGTAACATTAGCTGTAACAAGAGCCTCTGTATTATCATTATTATATTTAACATTTAATTTAATATTATTATTAACATAACCAGGTTTATAAATAGTATTTAAAGTACTATCAGTGAAAATATCAACGTCACTAATATAATTAATAGTATCTGTGTAATTAACAACAGCAGTATTAAAAAAAACACCAGAATTTGACAAAGAAGAAGAAAGATTATAAGTCCATTTTTTATTAACATCATCAAATTCAGAAGAAAAATTATAAGTAATATAATCTGCAACTTTACTACCTCTAATATCAGCATTATTTTCAAAAATATATGTATCAAAATCAGAATCAGATAAAACAATATTGACATTAGTAAACTGAATAACATCACCTACATTATAATTAAAATTACGAGCAGTAATAAAAAAATGTTTTTTTGATTTAATTAAAGTGATAATTTGATTTCTAATATCATCAGGAATAGGCAAAAAAACAGGTTTACCTTCAATATAATTAGGATTAGGATAAAAAATAGTATCAAAAAAAGTATTTAAATCATCAAAAACAGTTAAACGATTAATATCACTCGCAAATGAAAAAATAAAATTATTAAAACTAAATAATAAAATAAATAAAATGGGAATTATAAATAATATTTTTTTCATTTTATACCTCCTATAAACAAAAAACTAATATTAAAACAACAACTAAAAGAAAAACATTTAGTAAATTTAAAACAGAAATTTGATGATTTAAATTTTCAATTTTTTCAGAAATATCATAAAAATCATTATAATATGTAAAATCTGATTCAATATAATCATCAATTTTGTTTTTTAACTCTAAATTATCCTTTTTTAAAATAGAAATATAAAGTTCATCTAAAAAATGCAAATTTTCTAGTTCTTTATAACTTAAATTTTTATATATTTTACTCATATTACTCACGTTACTCCAATCATTTATATCTATTTAAGATATGATAATATAAAATTGTATCTACATAATCAATAGCAAATTTTTTTGTAATTTTTTCAGCTTTTTTGGATATAAAAAAAGCATTATATATATAATCAAGTTTATATCCTTTATTGTATATATCAATTATTTCTAAATTATTCATAATTCAAGAAACCTCCATAAAATTAAAAGGATTAAAATCAATAAATTTATTTTCATCAACAACAATTGAAAAATTTTGACTAAAATCAATACCAGCATATTTTAATTCTTTAATTTTTCTATAAAATGTAGACGAAGTTGTATAACTTTTAACTTTATTATAACCATCAATTTTTACTGTTAAATAAAAAGCATAAAGAACACTAGCTTTTGTATTTTTATATAATGTATTTAAACGCCTTTGAACACTATCTATATCTTTTACTTTTTCTAATTTACTATAATCAAATTTTAACATCTTCATAAATTCATCACACCACACATTTTCAAATATTTTATAATCTAAATTATTTATTCTTATATATCTTTTTAAAAATATCTTACTTAATTTTTTCTTTTTAATTTCACACTCAAAACGAACATAACCTTGTATCTTATTTAAAAAACCATCGATGTCAAAATCGTTAAAATTATTAAATTTGCTTTTATCATTTTTTAAAAATTCTCTATATTTATTATAAATTTTTAAAGTACTAACTCCGCCTGGAACGTAAACACATTCATTTTCATAAAATTTTAAATTCCTTCTTGGATAACTTAAAAGCCTAAAATTATTTATATAATTTTTTACATTATCTTGATTATCTAAATTATAAGATTTAGTTATATCAAGACGCTGTAAAAACCAATGTCTTAAACTAGGCAATTTTAAATTATAAGCATCTTCTACTAATTTTTTTAAATTTAAAGTAATTGATTGTATATTGTAAAAACCGTCAAATGCGTTATGACCTTTAACAATTTTATGATAACTTCCTTCAATTTCAAGAACATATCCTTTTAAAGAATATCTAGTTGCTTCATCGACTCGAACTGAAAGGCTACTATCATAAGATCCTTTTAAACTGTCATTAATAATTTCATAATATACCTGTCTTTTAAAATCATTGTACATGCATTTTATATTACTTTTATTTTTAATAATATCATAAGTTTTTTTATTTATTAAAGTAAAAATTTTAACTGTATCAATCATATTAAAACCCCTATTCATTTGTAAAAATTCTCACACATGGGACACTGGACGGGTGTTACTAAAACCCGTCAAAAAATCCAAAAAAAATTATTTTTCAAAAGCCAAAGGTTTTAAAGTAAATGTAGCATCATTTTTTAAAATAATTTCAACATTTAAAACAATGTCTGTTACGCGAGATAAAGTTTTAAATTGATTAAACAAATCTAAATCTTTAAAATAAAGTTTACAACTTTGATTACCTAATAATAAATGTAAAATGAAATACCTTTCTCCATTATTCTTGTTTTTTGCCTCTTCTACATTTAAAAATGTAGATAAAATAGTATTACTATTCATAAAAAATCACTCCTTCAAATAAAATAAAATAGTAAGAATTAATCTTACTATTTTTTAATTTATATTATATGTACTAATTGATTTTATTGCTAATATATTCTATTTTGCGCAATCATATATTAAAATAAATAGGTGTGCTTCTACACCTATCTTTTGTTTTCATTGTATTTATTTTTTAACATTTGTGTATATGCTTTTCTTATTTTATTGTCAGTTATATTTGCTTCTAATATTTGTGATATTATTTTACTCATTTTAGCTGATCCAATTTTTTCTGTATTATCATTTATAACTAAATCTGATATTGTTTTTGGTAAATCATATGTAAATACACATTTTGTATTTTTATTAGTTATATTACACTTTTTAAAATAAACAAAATCCATAAATGAAGCTATATTATAAAACTGAATACTTTTATCATCTACTAGATTCTCTATACACTTTATATGACCATAGTTTTGTCTTAAAGGGTTATATCTTTGATATTTACAATGTTTTCCTATGTATGTCCATGTTTTATCTAATTCACTTCCATAAATATCATATGCGTTATGATATTTAGTTTCAATTACAGCAATACCTTTTGTAGTAATAACAATATGATCTATTTGAGATATTCCATCTATATCTTCATTGTCAAAAAAATGATTTTTTATATAAATATTATTTATTGTTTTAAAATGGGAATCTTGACAATATTGTTCTAGTATTAATCTGGTAATTGTCTCTCCTATTTTACCTTTAATATCGTTATATGATTTTACAATTTTATTAAATATATATATAGTTCCAAAAATAAATATTAAACCTAATATCTGGAAAAATAATATTTTTGTTAATAATAAAATAAAACCTAATATTGTAACTAATATTGGCGCTAGTAAAATAGTATAAAAGAAAAGGTTCAAAAGGAGTTTATATCTTAATTTATATTTATTATTTTCTATCATTTGTATACCTCAGAATAAGTATATCATATAAATAATTTAAAGTAAATACATTTTATTACAAATTATTACAAATTTATACAAAAAGTGCCTCTACTTTACGTAGAGGCGATTATAAGAGGTTGATATATGAAAAACTAAGGGTTTAAGCCTTAGTCGGCATGCTACTTTTTCCAGATTCCTAAAACATTTTCTCTTGCATATGCTTGAGCTTTTGCTAAATCTTTATTTAAATGTGTGTTTTGTCTTTCAGTTTTAAGTGATACAAGACCTGTTTTTAATAATTCACTATTATATAATGACTTATTATTATATACATATCCACAAGTAATTCCATTATTTACTTTTACAGTATCAAATGCAATTTTAACGTTTTTATTTAATAAATCTGTTTTCATTTTTTCTACTATAACATTTAAATTTGAATATTTGTAATCTACACCTATCAAATTAAGTTCTATTTTAGCATCATTTACTTCAACAGTTATATTTCCTGTTTCACTTATATTAGTTACTTTAACTTCTTTAGATTTCTCAAGAGAAGGTAAATTATCAAAATATTTTGTATTTACTTGTTCTTTTTCTGTATTATTTTCAACAATTGCATTTTTTTCTACAACTTCATCTTTATTAGGTATAGTATCTACTACTATTTTTTCTTCTACCTTATTATCTATTACATTACTATTGTTTTTATCTGCAATTTCTGTTTTATTTTTAAATGGATTTTCCATACCTGATGTTTTAAAATATATAAACGCACCAGTACTAATAAGTAAAATAGATATTATACTTATTATAACAGCAGGACCATATTGTTTAACATAAAACGTTGATTTATTATTATAATACATAATTAGAACCTCCTACTAACTATTAAATAACAATTTACATATATAATTATAACATACAAGTTATGTAAAGTCAACAGTTTTATGTAATAAATTTAATTTGTATTACAATATTATGTTAATTAATAGTCTGCATTATGCCATACATTCTGTACATCATCATTATCATCTAGTTTATCTAAGAAATTTTGTAATTTTTCTTCTTCTTCTTCTGTTAATTCTTTTTTAATATCCGCAATCATTTTTATTTCTGCATCTACTAAAATATATCCTTTATTTTCAAAATATTCTTTTAATCTATAAAAATCATCAGCAGAAACTTTTACTTCATAATATTCATCTTCTGATATAAAGTCCTCTGCTCCATTTTCAAGTGCTTCCATCATTAAATCATCTTCTGATACATTATCATTACGTTCAATAATAATAATACCTTTTTTATGAAACATATATGATACTGATCCAGTTTGACCCATATTTCCACCTGCTTTATTAAATATTGATCTAATGTCAGCTGCTGCTCTATTTTTATTATCAGTCATTGCTTCTACAATTACAGAAATACCTGCAGGTCCAAATCCTTCATAAATAATTTCTTCATATGATGCACCACTAGTATCACCAGCAGCTTTTTGTATACATCTATTGATATTATCATTTGGCATATTATTTGATTTTGCTTTTGATATTACATCTCGTAATTTATTATTTGAATATGGATCACTTCCACCCGCTCTAACAGCTATTGTTATTTCTTTTCCTAATCTTGAAAAAATATTTGCTCTTTTTACATCAGTTGCCTCTTTTTTTCTTTTTATATTTGCCCATTTTGAATGTCCACTCATCTTGTACCACCCTTTCTTTAACATTAAACATATTATATCATAATTTTATACTTTTGTATACCTCAAATATGAAATAAATAAAAAACACGTTAAATTAATAACATGCTTTTTTAATCAACCAAATCTGAATTAAATCTTATATATGTAATTTTATAAATTATATATAAATTTATATATGTTATATGTTGATATAACTTTTTTTAAATATTTTTTAGTTTCTGGAAAAGGTACATTTTCAGCATTTTCACTAGCTAAGTCATTAGATATCAAACCTTTATTAATCCAACTAGTTACATTACCAAGACCACCATTATATGCTAAAATAGCAATATAATAATTACCATTGTATCTATTTATTAACTTATTAAAATAGGCTACTCCTATTTTAATATTAGTTTCTGGATCAAAAGGATCTATTTTTTCATTTTTATTAGGAAACATATTTGATACATCACTATATGTTTCATCTTTAACTTGCATAAGCCCCTTTGCCTCTTTACTAGACACGGCATTAGTATTAAATCCACTTTCTACTTTAATAATAGAAAGAATTAAATATGGATCAATTCCTGTACCTTCACAATTTTTCTCAATTATATCTATATATGAAGTTTTATATATAAGTGTTTTAGCATAAAAGTATAGTAATAATAAAAATATAATTACTATACAAATTACTCTAATAAATATCTTAAACTTTCCCATTAATTAATCTCCTTATTTAGCATCATACCAGCTTTTAGCAATATGTAAATCAACATCTAGTGGAACTTTTAGTTTAATTACATTTTCCATTGTATCTTTCATAATATCTTGTACAATCATTTGTTCATCTATATCTACTTCAATAATAAGTTCATCATGAACTTGCATAATTAATCTAGATTTTAGTTTTTTTTCTTTTAATTTATAATATATAACATTCATAGCTATTTTAATAATATCAGCAGCACTTCCTTGCACAGGAGTATTCATAGCTATTCTTTCACCAAGTTTAACAATGTTTTTATTACTACTTGTAATTTCATTTACATATCTTCTTCTACCATACATTGTAGTAACAAAACCATTAATTTTTGCCTCTTTAATAGTATTATCCATAAAGAGTTTAACACCAGAATATTTTGCTAGATAATTATCAATGTATACACTTGCCTCAGTTCTACTACTGCCAGTATTTTTAGCTAATCCAAAATCACTTATACCATACACAATACCAAAATTAACAGCTTTTGCTTTTGATCTCATGTCATGAGTAACTTCATCTAATGGAACATCAAATACTTGTGATGCAGTAACTTTATGTATATCTTCACCTAAATTAAAAGCATTAATCATAGTAGTATCGTTAGACATATGACTAAGTACCCTAAGTTCTATTTGGCTATAATCACTATCTATTAATAAATTAGTATTTTCTCCTACAAAGAAAGAACGTATTTTACTACCTAAATCTAAACGTATAGGTATATTTTGTAAATTAGGTTCAGTGCTAGATAATCTACCAGTACTTGCAACTGTTTGCATAAAGGTAGTATGTATTCTACCATCTTCTGCTATTTTACTACTTAAACCATCTACATAAGTAGATTTAAGTTTAGAAAGTTGTCTATACTCTAAAAGCATAGGTACAATTAAATGCATATCTTCTAATTCTTCTAAAACTTCTTTATCTGTTGAATATCCAGTTTTATTTTTTCTTGCAACAGGTAAATGTAACTTTTCAAAAAGTACTTCTCCTAATTGCTTTGGTGAATTAATATTAAATGTAACTCCTGCCTCTTTATATATTGTTTTTTCTAATTCAATTAACCTTGCAGATATTAAAGTATTAAATTCATTTAGCTTACCTAAATCAACATACATACCTACATGTTCCATATTAGCTAATGTTTCAGCAAGAGGCATTTCAATTTCTTCAAATAACTGAATCATTTCTAAATCTTTTAATCTTTTAATTATAACATCATATGATAAATATATACTTTTTAGATACATATTTAAATTATATAACTGTGTTACACTTAAATAATCATTACTGTTAGAAGTATTTGTATCAGAATTATCTTCAAATAATGAAAGCTGAACTACTTTTATCTCTTCTTCTTTAAAATTAGCACTAAATTCTTTACCTATTATATTAGATATTAAATAATTATTTTTATTTGAATCTAATAAATAATATGCAATCATAATATCATATTTAAAGTTAGTTATGTCATTAATACCTAAATCAAATAAATATCTTAAATCTTGCTTTATATTATATCCATATTTTACAGTACTAGAACTTGAAAACATAGTTAAAACTTTTAATTTAAAATTATTATCACTTAAATTTACTATATATATGTTATTTTCAGTATATACAGCTAAAAAGTTTTTATCAATAATAAAAGTTGGAAGAATATAGTCTATACTTGATATATTTAAATAATATGAAATACTTTTATTTGAATTTAAAATATTTTCTAAAACATTTAAATTACTACTATCTATATATGTAACTTCACTAAGCTTTGTAATTTCATTAGTTATATTACTATCATCATTATCTACTTTATCACTTATACCAGAAAAATCAAATTTAGTTAAAAATTTATTAAAATTAAGTTTTCTAAATAATTTATATAATTCTTCTTTATTTACATCGGATATTTTACATTTGTTATAATCAACATCTATTGGAGCCTCTTTATTAATAGTAGCAAGTTTATAGCTTAAATATGCCATTTCTTTATTTTCTTTTAACTTTTCTATAACCTTAGCGGTAGCATCTATTTGATCTACATTGTTATATATATTATTTAGAGTAGTATACTTATCTATTAAAGTATATGCTGTTTTTTCTCCAATACCTTTAACACCAGGAATATTATCAGAGCTATCTCCCATTAATGATTTTATATCAACAACTTGATATGGCTCAATATTTAATTTTTCTTTTAACAGGTTAGGTGTATATATTGTATAATCTGTTTTCCCCATTTTCGTAGTAGGAATTACAATAGAAGTTTTATCTGAAATAAGCTGAAACGAATCTTTATCTCCTGTTAGTATATATGTAAATACATCATTAGTTTCATTAATTCTAGCAACAGTTCCAAGTATATCATCTGCTTCAAAAGTTTCTTTTTCTATTATTGGAATATTCATAGCAGTAAGTACTTCTTTTATAACATCCATTTGAGGCCTTAATTCATCTGGCATACCTTTTCTTGTTCCTTTATAATCGCTATATAATTTATGTCTAAAAGTAGGTTTTCTTAAATCAAAAGATACAGCGGAAAAATCTGGTTTAAGCATATTTTCAATCATCCAATATATATTTAAAAAACCATATATTGCATTGGTTGATATACCAGATGCTGTCATCATAGTTCTAGCAGATATAGCATAAAAAGCTCTATTCATTATACTATTTCCATCTATTATTAAAAATTTATTCATTTTTTCTTTCTCCTTAGGGCTAGTCTTGTAAAAAAATATTCATAACATTTTTTATTAGATATTTTTTAATTAGTTATATAGTACTGTCATATAATTTATCTGAAAACATAATTGGTTCACAAGTATATGTTATACCTAATGTTCTTAATGTATTTTGGTCTGATATACATAGCATAGTAGTAGAATGACTATCTAATCCTTTTAATGATGATAGTTTATTTAAAGTAATTTGTGCTAGTGGATTTGTTGTTGCACATACACTAAGTGCTAGTATAACTTCTTGCAAAGTTAAGATATCCTGATTAAATATTTTCTTTTTGTATTTAATCATTGGTTCTAATATATCATGAGATAATAAATGAATTTCATCATCTAAATGACATAGATATTTTACAGCATTTAATATTAAAGAGGCAGGTGCTGTCATTACATCAGTAGTTTTTCCGGTTATTATAACTTCATTTGAAAGTTCTAACGCCATAGAACTTCTTAAAGTAATTTCTTGTTTTTTTAAGGCTTCTACAACTACTGTTCTATCTTCTTTTACAATATTTAAATAATTTAATATAACCTCTATTTTTTGAACAGTTTGAGTAGTACAAATTCCTAATCTATTATCTAAAATTGCATTACATGAACGTCTTAAAATTTCTTTTTTAGAAGCATTTATAATTATTTCATCATCAATTATACAATTACCTATCATATTTACACCCATATCTGTTGGTGAATAATAAATATCTTTTCCATATATATTAAATAATATTTTTTTAAGTATAGGAAAAACTTCTAAGTCTCTATTATAGTTTACAGTAGTTATTCCATATTTATCAAGATGGAATGAATCTATCATGTTAACATCATCTAAATCAGCAGTTGCAGTTTCATATGCTAAATTTACTGGATGTTTAAGTGGTAAATTCCAAACTGGAAAAGTTTCAAATTTGGCATATCCGGCTTTTATATTGTTTTTGTTATCGTTATAACATTGTGATAAACAAACGCTTAATTTGCCACTTCCAGGTCCTGGAGCTGTTACTATAACAAGTGGTTTACTCGTAACAATATAATCATTAGCGCCAAAACCATTATCACTTAAAATTGTATCTATACAAAAAGGATATCCTTCAATATATTTATGTGTATATACTGTAATATTATTCTTTTTTAATTTAAGTATAAACTTATCTGCTGAATTTTGGTTATTATATTTAGTTATAACGACAGAGTTAACTATAATACGTCTTTTTTTCATATCATCAATTATACGTAGTAAGTCTAAATCATAAGTAATACCTAAATCTGCTCGTACTTTTTTCTTTTCTATATCATCTGCGCCAATAGTAAAAATAACTTCTGCTTTATCTTTTAATTTTTCAAGCAAACGTATCTTTAAATCTGGATCAAATCCTGGAAGAACTCTTGAAGCATGATAATCATCAAAAAGTTTTCCGCCAAATTCTAGATATAATTTATCGCCAAACATATTAATTCTTTTTAATATTGCAGCAGTTTGTAGTTGCAAATATTTTTCTTTATCAAACCCTATTTTCATTATAACCTCCATAAATAATTTATTAATATAACAATTATACTATTTAAATTAAATTTAGTCAACGGCTAGCAATATATTAGGGCTAGATTTGTAAAATTATATTTACAAATCTAGCAAAGGCAGTATTTTAAGTTAAAGCGCATGACTAATAATTAGTGCTATTTACTATAAAAGTGTACACAAAATAAGCCTTTTTATGCTAATTTTTTAAAGAGGCAAAATGGTTATAATTTTAAAATTTAGAATACTGATGTGTTTAGATTACACATTAGAAAGTTTTGGTATTTTTAATACCCTAGTGGGCTAGATTTGTGGCATGTTGCATCATTACTATATAAGTAAAAACAACTTCATACGTACTGCTTTTAGAGGCAAATTTAGTATGCGAACTCCCGTACCCCGAGACAATATATATTATATACTTTGCAATAATCAATGTCAATAAAATGATAAAATAATTCGGTCGCAAGTTTCGCTACAAATCGCCAGTTTTACTATTACAAATATAATTTTACAAATCTAGCCCTAGATGAATTCTTCCCATACTATGTTAGCAAAGTCTTTACCTTTTTCAGTTAAAAAAACATTTGTTCTTGTGACTTGTAATAGTTCTTTATTTAACATTTTATCTATTTCTTTTTTAAATAAATCAAATATATCTACTTTGAATCTTTGCTTAAAATTCATTATATTTATTCCTTCAATTAATCTTAAATTTAATATAACATATTCTCTCATAAGTGCTAGTTTATCTAGTTCTTCTTTTTCACTAATTATTGATTTTATATGATTACTTTTTAAAAAATATTCTATATATTCTTCTATACTATCAGTATTTTTATATCTAGTTCCATTAAAAAAACTAGAAGCCGCAACTCCAAATCCTAAATAAATTCCTTGTTTCCAATAATTTAAATTATGCTCTGATTCATAACCGTCAATTGCATAATTTGATATTTCATATCTGTTATATCCATTTTCATTTAATTTACTTTTTATATGTTCTTTCATATCATATTCTTCATCTTCATCACATAATGATAAAAAGTTTTCTTTAAGTAAAAAATCTAGTTTTGTTCCTTCATGTATTTCTAAGTTATATATTGATATATGTTTTATATTATATTTATCTTTTAAAGAAATAACTTTATTTAAGCTATTATCTAAATCTATTAATTTAAGTCCAGGAAGTGGATATATTAAATCAACACTTATATTTGTTATACCATGATTATTAATTATTGTTAAAGCATTTAAAAAATCTTCATATGTATGTTTTCTACCAATACAAGATAGTATATTGTTATTAGTAGATTGCAAACCAATACTAAATCTATTTATACCAGAATTTACATAATCAGTTACTTTATTTTCAGAAACACTATTTGGATTTACTTCAATAGTTATAGAAATATCATGAGTTACAAAAATTTTTAATGTATCTAATATCTTAACTATATATTTACTATCTATATATGATGGCGTTCCTCCACCTATATAGATACTTATAATGTTATATTCATTTAATATATCACTATTTTCTAGTATTTCATTACATAAACTATCTACATAAGTTTGTATATATTCATCTTTATTACAATATGATACAAAATCACAGTAATAACATTTACTAGTGCAAAATGGTATATGTATATATATTCCTATGTCTTTATTCATAAAATATCACTCCTTAAATTTTGGTAGTGTAAAAGTTTTGTACTTTTATAGTAAACTAAAATTCCACACTA
>JAVVTJ010000025.1:0-15012 GCA_036653755.1 Clostridia bacterium | reverse complement strand
ATAATTTTGGGTATACCATTTATTTTATTATATAATAATGAATTAGGAAAAAAATCTAATATTTTAAAAAATGTTTACTATTTTATATTTCCACTTCAACATATTATACTATATTTATTAGCAATGTATAGTTATTTATGTAATATTAATTAAACAAAAGAAATATAAATGAAATGTAAAATTACACAAATTGATAAAATATACAATTAAAAGTTAAATTGTTTACATAAACTATTTACAAATTTAAATTACTATGATATAATATACATATTGTAGTAATTTTTTTACTTCAATAAACATATGATTAAATATATAACATCCAAAGGAGGAAATTAAGTTGGAAACATTTAATACAAATAATATTGTTAAAATAGGTGGAATAATTGTAAGTGATTTAGAATTTAGCCATGAAATATATGATGAAAAATTCTATAAGTTTTTTATTGAAGTAGATAGATTAAGTGAGCTAAAAGATACTTTACCTATTATAGTATCAGAAAGAACAATGAATATTGAAACAATAAAAAAAGATTTGTCTATTTTTATTGAAGGACAGTTTAGATCATATAATGATGTAAATGAAAATGGTAGTAAACTCATATTATCTATATTTGCTAAAGAAATTAAAATATGTGAAATAGAAGAAGTATCAAAACTAAATGAAATTAATTTAGAAGGATACATATGTAAAAAACCAATATATAGAAAAACACCATTAGGTAGAGAAATATCAGATATATTACTTGCAGTAAATAGAACATATAAAAAATCAGATTATATTCCTTGTATATTATGGGGAAGAAATGCAAAATATTCTGAAAATATTGAAACAGGTATAAAAGTTAGAATAAGTGGTAGAATACAAGCAAGAGGATATGATAAGAAACAATTAGATGGTAGTATAGTTAAACATACAGCTTATGAAGTTTCTGTTTCAAAATTTGGAATTTGTGAAGAAAGCAATAATATAGAAGAATAATAAATAAGATAGATATACATTTGTATGTCTATTTTTCATATTTTAAAGTTAATGGATCAATTATTTTACTATTATTATCATAAACAGTAAAATGTAAATGTGAACCAGTTGTACTACCATTACTTTTTCCATTTGATAATATTTTAGGACCTACATATGCTAGTAATTGTCCTTTGTTTATTTTATCACCAATAGTTAAAATCATATTTTCAGATAAATGACCGTATAAAGATTTATATGAATTATTATGCAAAACTATAATATAATTGCCATAACCATTATGATCAAATCCAATATATTGTATAATACCATTTTCAATACAATATATTTTTGTATTTTCAATAGCTGGAATATCTATACCATTATGAAAATTTGGCTTATTATATAATATACGCATTCCAAAGTATGAAGATATATTGTAATTATTTTTTATAGGATAACAATAATTGATATAATTTGTTTTTGAAAAAGAAGAAATAAATATAATTAAAATAATAGAAATAGAAGAAGAAATATAAAATTTTTTAAACATAAAATCACCTATTTAATTATACATCAGTTAAATAGTAATGTAAAGCATATTTGTATCAATATTAGTGTCGAAATATTACACTAATATTACAAAAAACAGTTAAAATGAACAAAAATATAGTCATTTACATATTTTTATATTAAATATATTGCTTTTTTAAAAATATCTGATATAATTTAAATATGAAGTTTAAGGAGGAATTTTTTTATGAAAAAGTTTACAAAAATATTTTTGAAAATAATGCCAGTAGTATTTGTGGCATTTATAATGGTAAGTTCTGTAATGGGTATATCAGCTACTACACCAGACACTGGATCAAAAATAACAGGAATAACAGATTTAGCTGATAATCTATGGAGTACAGTTGCAACAATTGTACAAATATTAGCTATTGCAGCTATTGTTATAGCGGGTGTTAGATATATGTTTGCTTCTGCAAATGATAAAGCAGATATAAAGAAACAAACTTTAATATTAGTAGCAGGAGCTATTTTAGTATTTGCTGCAGTTCCAATAGCACAATTTATACAAAATACTGCAAGTGGAGCAATAAGTCCTACTGTAACTAAATAAAATAAAAGAACAAAACACATATGAAAATTTGGCTTATTATATAATATACGCATTCCAAAGTATGAAGATATATTGTAATTATTTTTTATAGGATAACAATAATTGATATAATTTGTTTTTGAAAAAGAAGAAATAAATATAATTAAAATAATAGAAATAGAAGAAGAAATATAAAATTTTTTAAACATAAAATCACCTATTTAATTATACATCAGTTAAATAGTAATGTAAAGCATATTTGTATCAATATTAGTGTCGAAATATTACACTAATATTACAAAAAACAGTTAAAATGAACAAAAATATAGTCATTTACATATTTTTATATTAAATATATTGCTTTTTTAAAAATATCTGATATAATTTAAATATGAAGTTTAAGGAGGAATTTTTTTATGAAAAAGTTTACAAAAATATTTTTGAAAATAATGCCAGTAGTATTTGTGGCATTTATAATGGTAAGTTCTGTAATGGGTATATCAGCTACTACACCAGACACTGGATCAAAAATAACAGGAATAACAGATTTAGCTGATAATCTATGGAGTACAGTTGCAACAATTGTACAAATATTAGCTATTGCAGCTATTGTTATAGCGGGTGTTAGATATATGTTTGCTTCTGCAAATGATAAAGCAGATATAAAGAAACAAACTTTAATATTAGTAGCAGGAGCTATTTTAGTATTTGCTGCAGTTCCAATAGCAAAATTTATAAAAACTACTGCAAGTGGAGCAATAAGTCCTACTGTAACTGGAGAAATAAAATAAAAGAACAAAACACAATATTACAAGACATTGTTCTTGTAATATTTTTTTAGGAGGCACATATGAAAAATGTAAAAAACATTAAAATTATATTTTCTATAATTTGTGTTATAACTATATTTTCTAGTTTCAATATTTGTTATGGAACTAGTCCATCAGACACAACATCTAAGAATGAAACTAGTTTATTAGATACAATATTTGGTAAAGGAAATACTTGGTTTAATAATTCTAAGAATAATGATGAAGGTTCAGATAAATTAGGCGAAGATATTAAAACGTATATTAATGGAAATATTGTTCCTTTAATTGGAGCAATAGGTAATTTAGCATTTTTTATTATTGCTGCATTTTTAGGTGTTAAATACATATGGTCTGGAGTTTCTGGAAAGTCAGAAGTAAAAGAAACGCTTCCTACTTTTGTTATAGGTGCAATGTTTTTTTATACAGCGGATACTATATATAAATTTTCAACTAATCAATTCGTTACTATAACTAATGCTACTGGATTTGAAGCTATATCTGGTTCTATTTGGCTTACTGTAACTGTAATTATTCAAATATTATCTATTGCAGGAATAATTGCTATTGGACTTAAATATATGTTTTCAGCAGCAGATACTAAAGCTGATATAAAAAAAGATTTATTACCAATGGTTATAGGACTTGTAATTATATATGCTTTATCAGAAGTACTACCTTTTATAGAAAAAATTAGTGATGAAATGTTTAAATAGAGAGTTTTTAACTCTCTTTTTTTTTATTTTTTTTTATTTCATTAATTTTTTAGTCACTATGCTATATAACAATAAATTCATACTGCAATATTACAGCAATATTACAGTATATGTATTTAATAAAAAAAAATATATAAATATGCTTTTTTTATTCAATTTCTATTGAAATAATTGATTATTCATGATACAATTTAAACAATAATTTATACTAATGATAGTAGGGGGTTATATATTATGGGAAGAACATATACTGTTCCTAGAAATGTAAAGGGAGAATCAAGATTTTTACTTATATTTTCAATGCGTTCTTTTATTACAACTGCGTTAGGAGCATTTATAGGATTTATTTTGTCTTTTGTATTTAACATATTTGGATTAACAATGGTTGGCTGGATTGTAATTGCTGTATTTGCTGTACTTGGATTTTGTATTGGAACATTAACAATACCAGATTCACCAATAGTTGGAAATTTAAGAAAAGCTGGAGGAGAAAAATTAGGTGATATTCTAATTAGAACTATAACTTTTAGAAGAAGAAAAAAAATATATGTGTATAGAGAGGGAGGAAAAAAATAATGAATATTACAATTTTAGGATTAATAGCAATTGGAGCATTTGGAATATTTTATGTTGTATTTACATGGAGCAAAGATAAACAAAATGGAGGTCAAAAAAATAGTTCGTTAATAGATGCAAAATCTAAGTCAAAAGATAATGTTGCAGCTAAGAAGACAGCAATAGCTGATATACAAAGAAAAGATATGTTTAGTTTTATGGAATTTGATAAAATAGCTGATGATATGATTTTACAAGAAAAAGAAACTAAATATACAATGGTTGTACAATGTAAAGGTATAAACTATGATCTTATGTCAGAAATAGAACAACTTTCTGTAGAAGAAGGTTTTATTACTTTTTTAAATACTTTAAAAAGTCCGATTCAATTATATGTTCAAGCAAGGGCTATAGATTTAAGAACAAGTTTAGACATGTATAAAAGTAGAGTTGGAGATATAAATAATAAATATAATGAGTCAACAGAAAATTTAAAAAAGATGACTGATGATATAAATGCTAGTGAAAAAGATGTAAGAGAAGCTAAAACTGAAAGAGAAAAGCTTGCTAATATATCTGAATATGCTCAAGACATTACTAGATATATTGAAAAATTAAGTTTAAATAAACATATGTTACAAAGAAAGTTTTATGTAGTACTTTCATATTATAAATCTGAAGTAAATACAACTGCTGAATTTTCAAAAAATGAAATTCATGATATTTGTTATAGAGAATTATATACAAGAGCTCAATCTATAATTGGTGGATTACAAGCATGCTCTGTATCTGCAAAAGTACTGAATTCTAATGAATTAGCAGAACTGTTATATATATCATATAATAGAGATGATGAAAAATTAATGGATATTAAAACAGCATTAGATTCTGGGTTTTATAGAATGTATTCTACAAGTAAAGATATACAAGAAAAGAAAAGAGATTTAATGCAAAAACAAATACAAGAAGAAGCCATGTCTAGAGTAGAACAAGCAATACAAAAAGCAATAGAAAGTGGAATAATTAAATCTGATGATCAAGTTATTGAAGAATTTGAAAATGAAGCAGATGTTGAAGCTATTAAAATATTAGATGAAACTAATATAAATGATGAAGATAAAAGAAAAATACAACAAGTTATTGTTGATAAGCATAATGTAGGTGTTGATGAAAGACAAAAGATAAGAGATAGTAAAATAGATAATCAAATTGATGAAAAAAAAGAACAAATAGAGAAAGTAGACGTAGAAAAAACAGATGCAGATTCATCTGATAATTCTAATGTTTAGGAGGTATAATAAATGTTTGGAGTAAAAAATAAAAAAGCAGAGCAAAAAACTGGAATTATGGTAGAACAAAAGTCTGAAGAAAATTTAGTAATATCATCAGAAGATAGTGCTAATAGTTTAGATATAAATAAATCTACATTAAAAGACTTAATAGCACCATCAGGTATAGATGCTTCGCATTTAGATTATCTTGAAATATTTTCAAAAGTATCAAGATTTGCTAGAACGTTTTATGTTACTACTCTTCCAAGACAAGCATCATTTCCATACTTTTTAGCTAATATATATGAATTTGGAGATATAAATACATCAGTATTTATATCACCAATATCAGAGACAACATCTCAAAATGAGTTAAATAAAACAATTGTTGAGCTTCAATCAGAAAGATATGTTGCAAGTGATAGAGGAGACATAAATAGAGAATCTGTATTATCTACAAAACAAGCAGAAGCAGAAGCTTTAAGAGATCAAATTGCTGCGGGATATAATAAATTATTTGATGCTACAATTGTTGCTACTTTATTTGCATATAGTAAAGCTGAACTTGATAAAGCATCAGAATTATTAGCAATGGAAGCTTCTAAAAGTATGGTAGGTATAAAAGCTACTTGGGCTCTTCAAGAAGAAGGATTTCAAAGTAACTTACCATTAAATAAAAATAAATTAAATAGAAAACATACTTTTGATAGAGGATCAATGGGAACAGTATTTCCATTTTTATCTTCTGATATAGGACATGAAGTTGGTGTTCCAATAGGAATAAATAAACAAACAGGACTTCCACTTTTATTTGATAATTTTCATCCTTCACTTACTAACTATAATATGATTATATTTGGTAAATCAGGATCTGGTAAATCTGTTACAATAAAAACTATAATGGCAAGATCTTCAGTTCTTATGGGTGTAGAAAATCTTGTACTTGATGCTGAGGGAGAATATGTTGTAGTAGCAGAAGCATTAAATGGAATTAATATAAATTTAAGTCCAAATAGTAATACTGTAATTAATATATTTGATATTGAACCTGAAATTAGTAAAGATGAAATAACAGGAAAAGAAAAATTAGTATTAAATGTTGAAAATAAAGTAGAGGATGTAACTCAAGCTTTACTTACAATGGCAAGAGGTGCAACTAGAAGTACAGAAGTAAATGAACTTACAAAACAAATTATTGCAGAAATTGTATCTAAGTTATATCGTTTAAAAGGTATAACAAATGATGTTAATTCTTTATATATTGATGCTTCTAATGCTAATGTATTAAATAATTATGTTGGACTTACAAAAAAAGAAATGCCAACTATTGGTGAGTGGTATGATTTACTTGTCGAAACTTCACAAGGAGATCAAAATGAAACTTATGCATATCATTATAATTATTTGCTTAAAGTTATGAAACAATATTGTAGAAAATTTGATGGGCAAATGGCATATTTTGATGGGCAATCAACTTTTGAGTTAATGGATGGTAATCAATTTATAAATATAAATATATCACAATTAGAAGAAAAATTTGCTAGACCTTTGGCACAACAAATTCTTCTTTCTTGGATATGGGAAAAATATGTTAAGAAAAATAGTGAAGATAAGAAAAAAGCAAGAAGAAAAAGAGTTCTAGTAGATGAAGCATGGATGCTTTTAGATTATCCTGAAGCTGTACAATTTTTAAATACAATGGCAAGACGTGCTAGAAAAAGAAATGTATCACTCGCAGTTGTTTCACAAAAATTCCAAGATTTTTATGAGAAAAAAGAAGCACAAGCAGTTTTAACTTCTTCTGAAATAAAGTTATTCTTAGCACAAGATAAATCTGAAATACAATATTTAAGAGAAGTATTTAAATTAAGTGAAGGGGAATCAGATTTCTTACTTACTTGTACAAGAGGAGAAGGTTTAATACGTATAGGACAAGAATCAGCAGTTATATCAATACAACCAACGCAAAAAGAATTTGAGTTTGTTGAAACAAATATGGCTAAAGTATTAGCAATGAAAGAACAAAAGAGAAATGAGCAAAGTATCTAGAAATGGGTGGTAAAATGAAACTTAATATGAGAAAAATTACTAAAATTATATGCATATGCATATTGTTACTTATTATATTTATTCCTACATCAAATGTATTTGGGGAAATAAATCCTGAAACTATACAAACACCTAATTGGGCAACATCATTAAAAAATGGCATTGCAATTATATTAAAAATTCCAGCTGGTGTGTTAAGTATTACAGTATCAGCATTTATTAATATGTTACTAGGTGTTGTGTTTGCTTTATTATATTTTATATTTTCACCAATTTCAAATGGATTTTTGTTTCCATTTCCAGATCAAATAATATTTAATAAAATACCATTTTTTGATCCAAACTTTATAAATCCTGGTTTGGCTGGAGAAACAAATACAAATATGTTTGTAAATACACCTGTAGTAATATTACAAGAGTTAATTCAAAATTTATATTATACTTGTTTTGTAATAGCTGGAGCAGTATTTGTTGTAGCTGCTATGATTATAGGTTTAAAACTTGCAATATCAACTATTGCTTCTGATAAGGCTCATTATAAACAAGCATTAATGACATGGGTTATGGGACTATTTTTATTATTTACAACTCATTTTATAATGCTTGGAATTTTTACTGTAAATGAACAAGTAGTAAATAAAATATCTGTGATAACAGATGATGTAATGTTTAATGTAAATTTTTTAGAATTGATACCACTTGGCATAGGAAAAGGAATATCTAAAATTATTAATACTGTAGCAGGAATTATTGGAGATGTTGATAGTAGCGTAACAGATACACCAATTCCAGGTTATGGTGGATTAATATTAAGATTTGCAGTATCAGCTTTTGGTGGAGATTTAACATCAAGTATCATATGTGGTGTATTACTTGGCCAGACGTGCGCTTTAATTATTATGTACTTAAAAAGATTATTTTATAGCATAATATTAGGAATGATTGCGCCACTTATAATTGCGGCGGATATAATAAAGAAAACTGTATAAATTAAGGAGGATGAATCTTTATGGGTAAAAAAGGTGGAGGGTTATACGAGAATTGGTTAAAACATTTTACAATAAATGTTATGACTCAATCTTTTCATGCATTTTTTCTTATGTTTGTTATGAAAATGCTACAGATAATAAGTTTACAAATAGATGCTAGTGCAACAAGTTTGACTGCGAGTGATGGAATATTATCAATAATGTCTATTGTAGGTATGATGGCAATAATTAAATTTGAAAAGTTATTTAAACAATTATTTGGCATGGGTGATTCAATATCAGGAGATTTAAAAGGTGCAGGCGCTAAAATGATAATGGGAATGAATGCTGCAAAAAGTTTATCTGGTGAGATAGGTAAGCCAATAAGTGAAATGAATAAATCTAATAAGAGTAGAAAAGTAGCAGGAAAAGTAGCAGGTGTAGCCGATAATAAAATTGGTTCTGGTTTTAAAGAAGGAATACGTTTAGATACTAATAGAAAAACTAATTATTCATCAGATAAAGCTGAAGATTTATTTAATGCTGCAAAGACTGCAAAATCTAATGGAGATATGGACAAATATAAAGAATTAAGACAGCAAGCAGCAGATCAAATGAAATATGATAGAGATGGTATTACATATACAAGTCAAGCTACTAATAATCAAGGCACAACTGGAACACCGGTTACTAATTCTAGTTCTACTTTTGAAGATCTAAAAGAAAAAAATAGGAGAAAACAACAACAAAAAAAAGAAGAAGCATACAATGACGCAGAAACTGATTTTTTAAAAAATAGGAGAAAAGCAGTATGGAAAACAGCAGGTACATTGACATCTCTTACACTTGGTATGGGTTCTACTGATGAACTTTCTGATGCATTAAGAGTAGCGGATGTTATAAATAATCCTATAAATGCAGCTTCTAGTAGTGTTATCGATCATAGTGAAAATAAGTCAGCATTTAAAGATACAGGCAATGAAAAATATTTTGAGAGAACCATAGGTACTGCAATTAAAGAAGGATTAAGAGATGGAACCAAAAATATGAGAAATGATAATGGAAAATTAAATCCAGTAAAAATTACAGTTGAAGGTGCTAAAAATTATATAACTGCTCCATATAAAATTGTATCTGGTGCTTCAAAAGCTTCAAGACCTGCTAATGTTAACAATGTAGATGATTTATAAGAAAAAAGGTGAAATTATGTTAAATAAAGTAAAAACTGGTTTAAATATATTTATATTATTTATGTTTGTAGTTACTATTGTATATGGAATTATAATGATGTTATATAATACTTTTAATATAGAAAATATTAATAATATAAATGTTATATCAAAAGAAAATATTGATATATATTTGACTGATAAAAATTTAGTTAAAAATGATTATACAATTTTTTATTCATTAGAAAATTGTATTCAAGATATTATAACTTCACTTCATGAAAATAAGACATCAGATGTATATAATATTCTAATTAAAGATATTAAAAGTAGAGTGGGTAGTAAAGAAAAGTTAGTAGAGTATTATAATTTAAATTTTAAATACGAAACTAATGGACTTATGGATGTTATTGGTTATCAAAATATTAATAATTTAAAAGAAGTATATAAAGCAGATAAAAATGTATATATTTGCATAGTTAACAGTTTAAATAATGAAAAAAATACAAAAATAGGTATAAAACTTTTAAATGATTCTACTTATTTAATTTCATACTTGGATATATAGGAGTGATATTATGTTTGATGAAATAAAAGAAAATCCGAAATTATTGGGTATAATTACAATAACTTCTATTTTTGCAATATTAATATTAGTAATTTTTTTAATTGTTATAATATGGATGCCTAAAAGTAAAGACAATAAAGAATTAACTGTTAAAAATGATGATAAAATAGTATTAGGAAATTATACACAAATAGATATGACTGAAAAAAAAGTTATAGAAAAATATAGTAGAGAAATATTAAATATTTTTTCTAGTAATGATGAACTGCAATTAAATTATATTGTACTTCCAGAATATTTAAAATTTAGAAATATAGGTAAAAGTGAGTTAAAAAAAGTATTAACTCAAAAAGGCATAATAGGAAAAAAAATAAGGCTTTCTGATTATAAAGCTATGATAAATCCTAGATATGGTAAAATATTTGAAATAAATGTGCAAAGTTATGATAATCTTTATTCTGATAAATTATTACTTATACAAAAATCACCTAATAATTATAAAATATCATTTGATAATTTTATAGGATTAAATACAAATGTTAAATCTTGTGTAAAAGAAGGATTTAAGTTAGATATATCTGAAATAAAAGAATTAACTACTATGGTATCAATCAATATGACTATTACTAATATATCAGGTCATTCTATTATTATAAATAAAGAAAATAATTATGAAAATATATATTTAAGACTAGCTACTGGTGCAGAAGTTAGGATGGGATCAGTATGGTTAGGCGGAGAAACTAAAGAATTAATTACCGGTAATACATATAATTTAAAGTGTGAATTTGCATTAGAAGGATTTAATAGTGGTTCAGCAAAAAGTATAATAATAAAAAATGTATATGATACACTTACAAAAGAAACAAAAGATATTGAATTTCTTATCTAATAAGTATATATGAATTTTAAGGCGGTGAGTAATTGCAGTGGATGATTTTGATATTGATGATAAAAACGAAGAGGAATTAGAGAATAATAATAGTGAAGAAAAAAGAAATACTTATGATAGAATAAAAAATACAAAAGATGGTTATGATAATATTAAAGATAAAGTAGATAAAGCAAAAGAATATAAAGAGAAAATGAGGAGTGCTACTCAAGCAGCTAAGAGTGCTACAAGCACTGTTACAAGTGGAGCAACAGCAACTGGTGGAGCAGCAGCAGCAACTGGTGGAGCAGCAGCAACAGCTGGAGCAGCAACAGCTGCAGGTGCTGCAACTGCTGGTATTGGAGCCGTTGTAGTTTTATCAGCAGCTGCATTAAATTCCATTAAGAAAAAAATAGAAAAAAAATTAGAACAAAATGGTGTAGACGTAGAAGCTAGAAAGAAAAATAAAAAGATGATGAAATGGGCTATAATATTATTTCCCATTATATTATTTTTTGTTCTAACTTCTGGTACAATTATATGGATGGCTAGTGAAGATACATATACAGATTTAAATACTATAATACATAAAAGAGAAAAGAGATATGCAGAATCAGGTAAGGCAATTAAGCCATTACTTTTAATGAGTGATAAAGAAATAGATGAAATTATAAAAAAAGATTATGATAAAGATGCTACTACTGATGAAGCAAAAGATTTATGCTATAAAACATATTTAAAAGAAAAATATAATAAGGAATATGATGAGTATATTCCTACAAAAGAGTTAGATGAGGATGAGAATAAAGATGAGGATAAAGATGAGAATAAAGATGAGAATTATGATGTAAAAAGTAAAGTTATAAAGTCATATTTAAAAGCAGAAAGAGAAAATTTTAATAAAGTTCAATGGAAAATACAAACTATATCTGGTGAAATTGATAATGCAGATACAAAAAAATATAGTATGTCAAAAGATACATCAGCACAAGAAATATTAACTATGCCAGATGTTACAAAATACAAATATTCTCCGGATGCTACAGAAGAACAAATGAAAACAATGTATGTTGACATGTTATATAAAAATTTACAGATGTGGGTTATACCATATGCTTTAAATATTGTATCACAAGATACGGATTTTGGTAAAGATATATTAGAAAATATGTGGCATCCAATTACTGTTACATTATTTCAGTTAGATAGATTAACAAAATATACAACTACATATTATTATCTAAAAACTGATATAAAAATTGATCATTATGTTAAAACAGCACATACGGATTTAATTACTGATGCTCAAGGCAAACCATATACACATACATCTTATACTTATGAATATTCAAATACGACATATACTACTTCAACAACCGCTACAAAATGGACTGATACAAATACAGAAAAATATACAGAAACAAAACAAAAAGATGCAGTGGATGAGTATATACGTGCAGGTGTTAAAACTGAACCAACATACGATAGAAAAACAGTAGCATATAGACATACACCAAAAGCTACATATATAGAAGATTTTTATAATATAACTGAATCAAAATTTAAAATAGATCCAATTAGTGAAGCTAAAACTCCGATTGAGAAAAAAACAGAATTAGATGAAACTGGAAAAGAAGTTATAACAGAGATATGGGACGAAGAATTAGTAAATGATGGTACAACAATAAAAGATTATAAAGTATCATATTATGATGAAGATAAGTATATTAAATTAGGAAGAAAAGTATCAAGAATAGAATGGTTTCAAGATTATGGATTAGGAGAAAATGAGATATTTCCTAATAAAACAGATGTACAAAAAGCAGATACAAAAATCAAATATTATGGTGATCTAGCACAAAATTTAAAACCTGTTATTCAAGGATATTCATATGAAGATTTAGATTTTGGTTTTCAACAAATAGAAAAACATTTCAAATGGCTAGAAACAAATGGTGTAACAGGTAGTGGTAGCTTAGATGCATATTTTATACCAGAAGGTGGATTTTATTGGCCTGTTCAAGCGCTACTAGGTCCTGGAAAAAGTATTGATAGTCTAATAACAAGTAAATTTGGAATGAGAACACATCCAGTAACAGGTCAAACAGGTAGTTTTCATGGTGGTATAGATATTATAAGTGGTGGAATTGGAAATCCTGGATCAGATAAAAATTCTTCGTATGGACCAGATATATTAGCAGCAAAAGATGGAGTAGCATATATAAAGAGCGATCCTGATGGTTACGGCTCAAAGTATATTGTTATAGACCATAAAAATGGATATTTTACATTATATGGACATTTATTTTCGGTAGATATAACTGATGGACAAGCAGTTACACAAGGTCAAAAGATAGGTGTAATGGGAACTAAAGGTAGTAGTACAGGTGTACATTTACATTTTGAAATTATTGAAGCAGAAAATATAAATGAAATATTTAATAAAAGTAATAAAAGAGATCCAAGGTTATTTTTCAATGATGATGGTTCAACTATATTATCTTCAAATGAAACATTATCTGAATTTGGTGAAAAAACTATTGGAGCTATGTGTGCTAAAGCAATTGAACTTGCAAATGCTGAAAAAATAGCATATTGTCAACATAAGAAAAAAGTAGTTAGCACAGAAGCAGATTTAAATAACGCACAATTTTTTGATTGTAGTAGTTTTGTGGCTTCATTATATCGTACATATCTTGATATAAATGTTGGTGCATCATCTTCTGCACAACTTGAAAATGCAAAAAAAGGTTATGCAGAAAATGGCTGGAAAGGTCAAGTTATACCATTTGATATATCTAAGTTAAAACAAGGTGATATATTACATAGAGATGGACATGTAGGAATTTATGTGGGAGAAGGTAAATATGTAGATTTTGGTGGGGGAAAAACAGGCGTAGAAAGTTGTACATTACAATCTAATTGTCTTGGTTCATATGATAATCATACATGGAGAGGTCCTAAACATAGTGAAGTTAAGGCAAATTGGACTAATATATTAAGATATACAAATCCAAATGCAAATATGACTTCAGTTGGTAATGGTGATGCAGGAGCAACGGGTAATATATCATTAAAACCAGAATATACAGTATCAGATTTACCAAGTTCGATAAGGTCATTTCATACTAATTTAATGAAATATAGTGGATTTATTGAAAAATATTCTAAAAAAAATAAAATAAGCACATTATGGGTTATTACAGTTATTGCTAAAGAAAGTTCTTTTGATGCTAATTCAGCTAATGGTAAATATGGCACAGGATTAATGCAACTTGAATGGAAAGGTGTTTACGATAAACAATATCCTGATAGAACAGTATTATTTGATCCAGAAAAAAACATTGAATTAGGAACAGCACATTTATCTCGTGGGTATAAAGATTCTGGAAATAGTATATATGAAGCACTTGGTAGATATCGCTTTGGAGGCGGAGGATGGAATACTCTTAAGAAAAATGTTGGTATTAATAGTATTGTAAAGACTATTGAACAAGCTAATAAAGTATGTAGTGTAAGTAATGAATCAAATGCAATGCAAGCAAGACAAAATTATTATGATGCATTTGCAAAATATTATGATATAAAATAAGAGGTGTATATAATGAAAATTAATTTAAAAAATATATTAATAGTTGTAAGTATAATTATTGTTATTGCACTTCTATTTAATATCATAGCTAATGTTATTAATAATAGATATTATAAATCTATTGTAAAAGAAAATAGTGTGCAAGTATCAAAAAGTGATAATGATTATAGAAAAATAGAGAATATATTAAAAAGATATTTTGAATATATTAGAAATAAAGAATATAATAAAGTAAAGGAGTGCTCAATATTTTATGCTGATAAAATAAATTACGAAAAATTAAATAATAAATTAAATTTATCTGATAATTATAATATAGTTATAGAAAAAATTTATATTCTTTCAAATGATATATATAAATGTGAAATATATACAGAATAT
>JAVVTJ010000024.1:0-15129 GCA_036653755.1 Clostridia bacterium | reverse complement strand
TAAATATATTTAAAGAAAAAAACATAAGTATCATTAGAAATATAAATATTAAAACAATATACATTTTATCTTTTAAATAATAACTAAATTTCATAATATTATATACCCTTGTCCTCTCCTTGTTTCAATAATATTTTTATTACTAATTTCTTCTAATCTTTTTCTAACTCTATTTATATTAACAGTTAAAGTATTATCATCAATATACATAGAATTATCCCATAAATATGACATTATATCTTCTCTTGATACTATTTTTCCTATATTTTTAAATAAATAATTTAATATTTTAAATTCATTTTTAGAAAGTTCTATACTTTTTTCTTTATAACTTAAAATACTTTTAGAAATGTTTAATTTAAAATCATTATATAAAACAATATCAGTATTATTATCTAATCTTTTAAATATTGCTTCAATATGAGCAAGTAATATTGATAAGTTATATGGTTTTGTAATAAAATCATCTGCTCCTAAATTTAAACTCATTAATTCATCTATTTCAGTATTTTTACTAGTTACAATAACAACTGGAATATTAGATGATTTTCTTAACTGTTTACATATATAGTATCCATCAAATTTAGGTAAATTAATATCAAGTAATACTAAATTACAATTTGAATTTATAATATCATCTACAATATTATCAAAATTTTGACATTTAAAAATATCATATCCATTTTTTTCTAAAAATATAGATAATTCATTTTTTATTTTTTCATCATCTTCTACAATACATATTTTTTTCAAACTTACTCCTCCATTTTATCTTCAACTAATTATACATTTTTATTTAATTATTTTCAACTATTATAATGTATTTTATATTATTTTCATTATATTCATCGAACAATATCCACTAGATATTATTAAATTAGTATCACCAATATTTTTAAGTCCTATTTTTTCTGGTGATGAAATTGTTTTTAAAAATGTTCCAGAACAATTTGTATAAGGAATAGTTGCAGATGATGAACTTCTAGATAAACTACCATAAAATAATGTACCTGATGTAATAGAAAACAAAGACACAGCTGCATCATTTGTATTTGATGTTAAATTATAACTTATTAAATATGTTCCTGCTATATTTAAATTTATTATATTATTTTGTTCAATAGTAATAGCTGTACCTATTTGTAAGTTATTATTAAATACCATTTTAACAGTAGAAGAAATATTTACATCTAGCCCAGTATAATATAAATATAACAAATCACTACTATTTAAAGGAATTGTACTAATAGGAAATTTACCTTGTGAATTTAATATAGGAATTTGTCCTTGTGATGTTCCTTGATTTATATTTGCGCAAGTTCCTAAACCTTGTATATTACTTGCTGAAATAGGAGGTAAATCCGAAGTAAGTAAACTAGCTTGCTGCATTACTTGGCCATAATCATTAACTTTGACTTTTGTATAAAAATTAGAGGTATTAACATTTACTGGTTTGCTAATATCATTAATTATTACCTTATTACTACCATTTCCTATATATAACTTATTTGTATCAGTTGAAAATAGTGGTTCTCCATCTGAAAGTGTAACTTTTGGTATATTAACGCTATTACCTCTTTTTAATTGTATTTTAGAAATCATAAAAACCTCCTTATGTTTATATATCATATTCAAATATTTAAATTAATATAACTATAAATTAAAATATACATAATGAATAAAGTTATATCAAATGTTAGAAAATAATCTTCAACATTTGATATAACTTATATTATCTTTATTTTAAAATATTATTACATATTACAATATTTGCATTTAAATATTTCTAATTTACTTTTTAATATTATTTCTAAATTTGTAATATTATTTATAGTTTTTTCAACAGAATTATTTATTTTTATCATTTCTTCATTTGTAGATTTAATTTCTAATACTTTTTGTATTTTTTCACCCTCTGCATTTATTATATGAGATAATGCTGTTTGCATTAAAGCAACTGATTCAATTATATCATTAATTGCTTGATCACGTGAATCTGTTGTATACACTATAACTATAATTGTTTTTATTGTTGTTTGACCATTTTTATCTGTTACACTATAAGTTACGTGATATACCCCTACTTTACTAGTATCTACATCATTAGCAGTTACAATAATACTTGAAGTTATATCATCACCTAAACAATCAGTTGCAGTAACACCAGTTAATGGATTGAAAGTAGTTCCTAATAATATTCTTTTATTAGAAGCATTTATAACAGGAGGATTACATTGTTTTGATACAAGACCTGCAATCATTGTTGTAATTACTTGACTTGTGTTTAAAGTTATTAAATCACTAAGACCTGTTGTTTGATTTGGTTTACTTCCATTTACTACACTAGGTTGTGAAATAGTTAAACCATATACATTGTTTGGAATAAATTTTACATAATAATTTCCAGCAGTTAAATTTGTAAAATTATAATATCCAGGATTATTTAAAAAATCATTTGTTGTAGTTGTTGTTTGTAATAGGTTGTTATTTTCATCATATAACTGCACTGTAATTCCATTTACTCCTGGTTCTTGTAAATCATAAATTCCATTACTATTTAAATCATTCCATACAAAATTTCCTATTGATCCCATTTGAGATGAAGCAATTTGTACACTAACTTTATTAGGTTCTGCTGGATTCATAGGACTTAATACTCCTCCAACTAATTTATCTGCTTTAACTGCAAATGAATTATATGCTATTTTATTTATTAAAGTTCCAACTGGTGCTAAAGCATCAATTGTTACTATTAATCTTTCATATGGTTTTAATATAACTGACTTACCTGTAGTTACTCTAATTGCTTGAATAGTTGTAATATCTGATGGTGGTACTATACTCCAAGTTCCACTACCAATAGTACCAGTTCCTGTTTGATCAAATCTAATAGGATCTTTACTTGTTGAATATTCAATAGTAATATCAGGATTTGGATCAACTGGATCTCCTAAAATATTAACAATTTTAGCTGTAACTACTGTATTTGCATAAACATTAAATTGTGACTGTCTTGGAGTTGTATTTAAAATAACTCCTGTATCTCCAACATATGGCAAAATATCTACCATATCTATATTTTGTAAATTTGTATTTTGATTATTTGTAACATTTAAATTATATATAATCTTTCCACCTGCTGTTGTAAATCCAGATTTACTAAAATTTGTATCTTGATTTCCTTTTACCCATTTTTCAAGAGAAAACTCTGAAGTAGTTAAAATTGCTGCTGTAATAGCATTACTTTGAGCAATTTGTTCATTTGTAATAGTATCTACATCTAAATCTAATACATCATTATATGCAATACCATCAATTACAGTATTATTACCTGGATTTCCTTCATATCCTATATTAGTAAAACTAGAAGGCGGATTTAGTTCTACAATTACATCAAAAAATACTTGAATTGTAGAAAGTAGTTGTAATATATAATTCGTAAAACTAAATTTCACTAATGTTCTACCAGTTGAATTATAATTTTTTATTATCTCAGGTATAGGTGCTTGAATAGGAAAACCTGGATTTCTTGAATCATAAGTTTTTCCTGTAAATATATCTGTAAATACATAATAATAACTATTTGGTATATATGCTATTCCAAGTGGTAATAAATCTGATAAAACAGGATTTATTATCATAGAAGTATTTGTAGAAGTTAATAAATTTATTCTAAATTCATTTAATGGATAATATGCAGATAACTCCGGTGAAATAGTTTTAGATATATTTAATATTGATCTGCCATTTAATGTTGTATTAGCATTTGAAGTTTTAGTCAAATTACCAAGTGAAGAAGTTGCAGATAAATTTGAATTATTAGTTATTATTTGATTTAATGTTGCACTATTATTTACACTTCCATATAAATATAACCAGTTTCCTATATTAATTGGAGTAACAGATGATATTTCAGCTTTTACAGAAAGTACTCTATTACCGGGTGTAATAAATGGTGATAAATCAATTGCTCCACTATTTATACTTGAGTTTGTTAATACCGGAATATACGTTCCAACTGCATTAGATGTTTCTATATATAACGAATATTTTTCTGGAAGTTCTCCTCCAAAACTAAATGATATTTTTGTAATATCTACTTCTTTTGGAAGTGTATCTATCATTATACAATTATCAAAATTTACAGTTCCTGTATTTTTAGAAAGTAAATAATATAATATAGGTTCACCTATTTTTGCAAATTCTGGTGCTCCTTTTTGTAACATTGCATTTGCTATATTTTCAAATACTGTAAAAGTAGTACTTGCTGGTGGCATTGCGGTTCCATTTGCAGTCCAATCTGCTGTATTTGTAATTCTACTTCCAGGAACAACATCTGCTGCTACTGTAGCTTTAAATAATATTTTATATTCTATTCCTTTGTAACTTGGTAGCGTAAAATTTAAAGTATTTCCTGTCCAAGTACCTGTACGTCCATTATATGTGGTATCTGTATATTGAGATGTTCCTGTATCATTCCCAACAGGTAAATAGCTAGTTACTGGTATTAAAGTTGCAGGAAGTATATCTGTTATTGATATATTAGTAAGTTCTGCTCCTGCATCGCCTTTATTTTGTAAATTTATCATAAATGTTACAACTTGACCTGGCACTACTGGCGCAGATATTGCTGGTGATTTCATTAGTATAAAATTTTTAGTTAAATTTAATGTTACCATTGGTGCAGTTGCTGTTTCCATTAATACATTATCAGCATATAATTTAGCTACATTTGTAAAAGTATCTCCATTTGAACGTCCTGGTCCAAACTCACAAGAAACAGTAAATGTTAATGATGTTCCTGCATTAACAGGTCCAAAATTAAATTCAACATTTGTACCTCCTGGTGCAGCAATCGGTGTTATACTAACAAGTTGTCCTCCAACTGGTGGTAATTGATATACAATTTCACTAGGAAAAAAATCTACTAATTTTCCATTTTGTGCTGGTTGTATTAATCCACTATATGATACATTAAAAGTATAAATAAATATTTCAGAACCATTGACAATGGTTTTATCAACAGTTTTATTAATTACTGGCATAAGCCAATCCCCCTTTAAAATTTAGAGATATTATCTCTACTACATTATATGTATCATATTTTTTAATGACACAATATATATTGAATATTATGTAACAAAAAAAAACAAGGAATAATATATTCCCTGCTAAAATTAATTTATTCTTCAACTTTTTCAAACATTGACTTTGGTGCTCCACATAATGGACAAACCCAAGTTTCTGGTAATTCTTCAAATTTTACATCTTCTGTTTCATTATCATAAATATATCCACATATTGTACATTTGTATTTCATAATTTCACCCCCATTTTATCATTCTATATTATTTTTTAGCAATATTATTAATTTATTAATTTCTTTTAATTTTTCTTCATCTAAATTTTCATCTTCAGATAATTTTATTAAAAGCTTTATTGTATTTTCACTTTGTGGAAGTAAATATCCAGATTCACGCATTAATTCTTCTGCCATTATTTTATTTGATAATGATATAGCTTTAAATAACTTTTTTATATTTTTATTTTCTTCATTATTTAACATATTATTAGCTATATTTTTATTATCAATTTTAGATTTTGCTATTTTTCTTAATTTTTGGCACATAACATCTTGCTTTTCTTGTTGTTTTGGATATTTATATGGTACCATTGATATAGCATGAGATTTACAAGCATGCTCGCATGCTCCACATCCTATACATTTTGAATTATCTATCTGTCCATTTTCCGTATCAGTTGCTCCTGTAGGACAAACATATAAACATAAACAATCTTTTGTACATAATTTTATATTTCTAACAGCTCTTTTTTCCATATTATTTACCACCTTCTATACAATCTCATGAATTTTTTCATTTGGTACTTTACATATAGGACATATTTCAGGTTTTAAATCACCAACATATATAAATCCACATATTTCACAAACAAATATTTTTGTATTATCTAAAAAAGTATCACCTTGTAATTTATAACGATTGATTAAACCATTCATAAGCATTGTAACTTTTTCACTCCATATTAATGCTCTTTTTGCACCACGGTCATTTATTAATTCTGCTTCTTTTTTTGCATCAACATATAACGTAGACATTTCTTCTTCTAAATTTTTTTTAATATCTTCAATATTTCCACTTTTATTTTCTGCTTTTTCTGAATAATATTTTGCTAACGAAAGAAATAATTTTGATTCTTCTTCATTATATTGTTTTTCACATCCATTTGCTAAATTTAAAAATATTGATTCTATTTCTCCATAAGATAATTCTTTAATATCCATACTTTTTCCTCCTAGTACATAATAATGATAATTATTACTATTTATAGTATATCATTTTTTTTTAATTTGTCAATAATTGTTTTAATTTTATTAACTAATTTATAATAAAATTAACTAGATATATTTTTATACCTAGTTAACTTGCTACTTATTATTCTTTTTCTTCTTGTTTATCCTTTAATTTTTCTTGCTCTTTTTCTTGCTGCTCTTTCAATATTTCTTGCTCTTTTTTTAGTTTTTCTAATTCTTTATCTTTTTGCTCTTTTATTTTATCTTGCTTTTCTTTTATTCTCTCTTGTTCTTCTTTTATTTTTTCTTGCTCTTTCTTTAATTTTTCAGCTTCTTTTTCTTTTTCTTCTTTTATTTTATCTTGTTCTTTTTTTATTTTTTCTTCTTCTTTTTCAATATTATCTTTTATTATCTCTTCTTTTTTTTCTTTATCATCTTTTACTTTATCTTGCTCTTTTTCTTTAACATCATTTGAATTATCTAATATATCATCACTATCATCATCTATATCATCTTTTTCTAAATCATCTACTTTTATGTTATTAGTATTTATATAATTTAAAAGTTCATTAATATTCATATTAGATAACTTTTCAAAATTTAAATCAGGAGATTTTTCTATTATTTTTTCAATAAGTGAAACTTTTCCTTCTGAAATTTCATATTCTTTTGATAATCTTTTTGTAGAATCTGTTGAATTATCATTTTGAATTAATATTGTTCCAGAAGTATGATTACTTTTAAGAGTATTTTTTACTAAATTAGTATATTTACTTTCTAATTTTTTTGTTTTAGTTTTATCTTTATTATCTATACTTAATAAAATATCATTTTCTTTTGAATTTTTTTCTAAATATCCACTTTTATATAATGAACCTACTATTGCATTTAAAGCTATATCCGCTTCTATATTTTTTAAATTCATACCTTCAATTATTTTTTCTGCATCTTTATTTTTCGCATTACATCTTATTACTTTTTCTTGTTTATTTAACACTAATTCTATTGATGGATTAACATCTAAAGAAAGTAATGTTTCTACCTGATTTTGTACAAAATATAAAGCACAAAATGTAAAACAACATATAGCAAGTGAAGCTACCGCAGGAATAATTATATACTTTTTATGAGACTTTTTTTCTAAATTTGTATTCATACTGAATACCTCCTTCTTTACAATTGGTTCTTTGATAATAGATTCAAATAGATTGGGTGTATTTTCTTCAATTGATTTATTCAATAAATATTTAATTTGTTTTACTTTCATTCTACTTCCTCCTTCAAAGATTTTTTTAATTTGATAATACCACGATGGTATTTTGACAAGACAGTTCCAAGTGACATTTGTAAATACTCAGCAATTTCTCTAAACTTATATCCACTAACTGCATTTAAAATAACAATAATTCTTTCTTCTTCATTTAATTTTTTCATTGCAGTTTGTAAAACTATATTTTCAATACTTCTATTTTCAATAGATAAATTAATTACATTATGTAAATTTTTATCATCATATTCTAAATATTCTTTTTCATTACGAAAATGTGTATAAATATGATTTTTAGCAATTGTAAAAATCCAAGCCATTGGTTTTTGCATTGATGAATATTTTGAAATATTCTTTCTAATTGATATATATGTGTCTTGCATAATATCTTCTGCTAAATGTGAATTTTTAACGATAGATAAAATATACGCATATATTATTTTATTAGTAATATTATATAATATTTCAAAAGATTTTTCTTCTCCACTAGCAATTTTTTGCATTAAGTCATCTGTCACAGAAATCTCAACTTTTTTTCTAATCTTATCAATATACATATTTATATTTTCCTTTCTAATAATATAACGTTTAAAAATAACATTTTATTGCATTTTATTATTTTTTCATTACATTTACTTTTTATTATACTCATTATACTATAATCAACATCTATTTGTCAATTGATTTTAAGTACTTTAAAAAAGTTGACTTTTAGTACAATATATATTATAATATTCATATATATTTTATATTTAGAAAATATATAAGGGGGATAACAAATGAGA
The DNA here is from genome assembly GCA_036653755.1 of Clostridia bacterium. Taxonomy (GTDB): domain Bacteria; phylum Bacillota; class Clostridia; order TANB77; family CAG-465; genus RGIG5057. The sequence goes on along the minus strand of JAVVTJ010000024.1, from coordinate 6,764 downwards.
ATTGGTATATTTACTGATACCTATCATCCAGATATAAACGGAGTTGTAACTTCGATAAAAATGTTAGAAAGAGAAATGAAAAAACGTGGGCATGAAGTTTATGTGTTTAGTCCATCTAAACATGCACCCACAGAAAATGAAAATTTATATATGTTAAAAAGTATTCCACTTTTTGTAGCTAAAAAATTTAAATACAGAGTTGCTACATTTTATTCAAGAACAATAGCAAAAGAAATAAAAGAATTAAATTTAGATATAGTTCATACTCAATCAGAATTTTCACTACCTTTATTTGGTAAAATTATATCTAGAAAATTTAATATTCCTTTTATACATACTTATCATACAATGTGGGAAGATTATATGCATTATATCATACCCGTAAAAGGTGGTAGAAATATTTATCCAAAACGTTTTGCTAGAACTGTTAGTAAAGCATTTGTAAGAAAAGCTGAATGTATTATAACTCCATCTAAAAAAACTGAAAAATATTTAAAATATAAATGTGGTGTTAAAAATAAGCCTATATATATAATTCCTACTGGTATTGATATAGAACCTTTTAATCCTTCAAATTTTAGTATTGATATAAAAAATAATTTAAAACAAAAATTAGGAATTAAAAAAGATGAAAAAGTTGTGTTATTTTTAGGAAGAATTGCTGAAGAAAAAAGTGTTGATCAAATAATATCTGCTATACCAGAAGTATTTAAAAAATTAACTAACACTAAATTAGTTTTAGTTGGTGAAGGTCCTGCAAAAGAAGATTTAATACTGTTATCAAAAAAACTAAATATACAAGATAAAGTTATATTTACAGGAGCAGTTCCTTGGGAACAAGTTTCGCTATATTATTCAATAGGAGATGTTTTTGTTAATACTTCTACCACTGAAACACAAGGATTAACTTTTATAGAATCAATGGCAGCTGGCGTACCAGTAGTTGCTAAATATGCGCCTAATTTAGCAGAATTTATACATAATAATGAAAATGGTTTATTAATAAGAAATGAAAAAGAATTATCTGATTCAATAATAAAAGTACTTACTGATAATAAATTAAAAGAAACATTAGTTACTAATGGATTTATAACTGCTTCTGAAAATTCATCAAAAGAATTTGGAGATAAACTTGTAGAAGTATATACACAAATTATTGAAAATCATAAAATTAGAAACATAAATAAAAATAAAGAAAAAGTAAAAGAAGCTGAGAAAACAAGTAGCTTTAATTTAAAGAAAAAATTACTTAAAATTACAAAACTTGCTAGAAAGAAAGGATAGATTATGGGATTTTTTATTGTTATTATTTTATTGCTAATTTTATTAATTTTAACTTCGTTATTAAATACTTTTTTATATTTTGCTTTAAAAATAATAACAAAAGAAAAATATACAGAACAAGCATTAATTCTACCATCATTTGTTTCAATAATTTTATGGATAACTTCATTTGGTGTAATAATTAAAATAGTATCAAGTATAACTAAAATGAACTTATTTGATACTTTTATAGCAGCTTTATTCAATACGCATAATATGTATCAGTATTGGTTAAAATTATCATTACCTATTATAATAGTAATAATTATAACTATCGTAATTCAATCATTTATTTTACTTATACTAAACATTGATTATAAAAAAATATATAATAAATTTAAATTTTATATTAATAAAAAATCAAATAAAAATAACATAATAAATAATAGTGCTGATATATTACTTACAGAAGAAAAATATAAATTAAATTTTATTAACTCTTTTGCAACATCATTGTTTATATTTTCTTTTTTATTTTTTATAACTATTCTATTATTTTGCACAGGAATATTAATAGCAAATAAAGTAATATAAAATTTAATTATTTTTCATCGTTGACATTTTTATACCGCTATGATATAATACCTCTATATATACAATATTTTTTTAAAAATAACTATTTTATAAGGAGGTTTTGATTATGTGTAAACGGAAACTTTCAGATAAAAAAATATCTGAACTTGCAACTTTATATGCAACGCAGCAAGATGCTAGTTCTGAATATTTAGCAGATTACTACTCCATCTCAAAAACTACAGTATCTACCTTATTGCATTATGCAATAGAATATTTACTTGTAAATGACAAAATTGCACATTTAATAGCCAGAAAAGCTATATCAAATGATGCTTTACGTATGTCTTCTCTTGGTTACAAGCCAACTAAAAAAGTTGAAAATTTTTATACTGAACTTTTAAACAAAAGAGATGAAAGAAAAAATGATGAAAGAAAGCAGTGTATTTCAGAACTTTCTATTTTATATCGGAAATATGAAGAATTACAAAATGTTATAAATTCATATGATCTTGTATTTTCTTCTTCTGATGAGTTTCCATATTCACAAGAAGACTTAGAATATCAGCTTGAAATAATTTCTAAGCAAATACAACAAAAAGAAAGCACACTAATTTAGTGTGCTTTCTTATTATATATTCTCATTTCGTATAACTTCAATTATATTTTGTTTTTTAGTTTTATTTATTGAATATCTCATTGTTGAAAATATTATAATAAAAACAAATATAATAGATATTATTATTGCATTAATTGGAAACATAAATGTAGTTTCATATGCACCTTTCATAATAGCATATATAAGATATGAAATACCTATTCCTATTGGTATACCAAATATAAGTGCTTTAAGTCCATATAATATACTTTCAAAATTTATCATTTTATTAAATTCTTTATTAGTCATTCCAATAGATTTAAGTATTGCAAATTCTCTATTTCTAAGTGACATATTAGTAGTTATAGTATTAAATATATTTGTTATTCCTATTACTGATATAACTGCTATAAAACCATATAAAAATATTGAAATTATAAGTACCATGGAATTTTCTTCTTTTATTACTTTATCCATATTTGTTACTGCATTTTTTTTAGATATATCTAATTTTATTATATCTTCTTCTAATTTATATGGATCAGAACTTTTTATATACATATTATGACATATATATTCAAAATTATTCATATTTTCATCAGATACTATAACATACACACGATCAGATGAATCTTCTAATCCTAATGGTTTAATATCTGTTTTAAATAATATATTTATTTTTTTATGTATTTTTTCATCATCTTTAATACTATCATAGCCTTCAATTTGCTGACCTTCTTTAACATTTAAATAATTTGCCTCTTTACGTTTTCCGTTTTCTATTGAAATATAATTATCAATTAAAATACCTTTGTCATGAGTATCTTCATATTTAAGTCCTAATTTTTTAATATATCTTCTATACTCTAAATCTCCTAATGAAATTAACTCTACATTAATATATTCATTATTTTCTGTTTTTTTTATATCATCCGTTCCATATTTTTCTTTATCAACACCAAAATGTACAGATTTTTTTATAGTATATCCATCTATATTACTAAGTTTAGATATGTTTGTAAAATATTCAGGAACTTTATTATATACTGCTTCATTATTATATACAATAATATTTGAATCTCTTTTTTTATAATATAAATTATTTACCTTAAATCCATAATCTATAATTGAACTAATTGAAATAAATAATACTATACTTATACAAATTGAAAATATTGTAGTTTTATATTTACTTCTACTTCGTTTTAAATTTTTACTAGCAATAACTCCTTCAATACCAAATATTTTATAAAATAACTTAGATGTTTTTAAACTTTTACTTGTTATTTTTATATCTTTTGTTTCTCTTATAGCATCAATTGCAGATATTTTAGAAGCTTTTCTAGCAGGAATGATTGTAGATATATATATTGTAATTATTGATATTATTACTGCTACTAAAATTGCTGGAATTGATATATGTAGTGATAATATTAAATCTGGTATTATATTAGTATTTATAAGTAATCCTGATACTATAATAAGCACAATCCATATTGAAAATATTCCTAATATAACTCCAAGTGGAATTGATATAACTCCTAAAATTAATCCTTCAAACATTATATTTTTTTTAATTTGTTTTGATGTTGCACCTATACTAGATAACATTCCATATTGTTTTAGTCTCTCTGAAATTGAAATACTAAAACTGTTTTTTATAACAAAAACAGATGTAAAAACAATTATTAATATAACAATAGATGCCATAGTTATTAAAACATTAGTTGCATTATCTGAATTTGTAATTGCTGAAAATCTAAGTAGTTCATCATTATATGAAACAACTGGCATTTCACTTTTATTTTCATTATATTTTATTTGATAATCATTTTCTAAAATTTTACCTAATTTATATGTTTCTTTTGGATTTTTTATGATAGCAGCTACATTTATATTTTTATCTGCTATTTTATTATCTAAATATGTTATAACAGTATACCCTGGTGAAGAAAAGTTTTCTACATTTGGTCTTTCTATAATTCCTACAATATTTACTTTTTTTATCTGTGTATTTGTTATATTTTCTGATATTTCTTGTTTATTTTTTTCATTTAAAATATATGGATTATTTTGATTTAATTTATTACCTTTTAAATCTTTTCTTTCTCCAATATTTAAATTAATTGTATCACCTATTTTATACTTCATACCTGCATTTTTTAATATATGATCTGGAATTAACACTTCGTTACTATTTTCAGGTATTCTTCCATCTATTAATTTAATTCCCATATTATTCATAGCATTTTTATCAAAAGCTATTAAAAAAATATATGGTTTATATTCGTTATTATAGTTTTCTAATTTTGAATATCCAATATTTTGATATATATATTTACTACTAAATTTAACATTCTTTAATATATATTTTGATTCTTCATTATTTAAGTTTTCAATTTTAATATGAAAATTTCCATCTGTTATTTTTGTTCTTTCAATTAAAGAATTTTGAAAACTTGAAATAAAAGTAGTAATTGCACATATTAATGCAACTGATAAAGTTATTCCAATTATAGTAACTAATGTTCTTTTTTTATTTAACTTTAAACTTTTTAAAGTAAGTAAATTTAATATATTCATATTAAATCACCTTCTCATCTTTGATTATTTTTCCATCTTGTATAGTAATTATTCTATCTGCTTCTAGTGCAATATTTTCATCATGAGTTATAACTATTAAAGTTTGGTTATATTTTTTATTTGATAGTTTAAGCATATCAATAATTTCTCTTGAAGATTTACTATCTAAATTTCCTGTTGGTTCATCAGCTAGTACTATTGCTGGGTTATTTATTATAGCTCTTCCAATAGATACTCTTTGCTGCTGGCCACCAGATAATTCATTAGGAAGATGATTTACTCTTTCTTCTAAACCTAATATATTTAATATTTCAGATAACCTTTTTTCATCTACTTCTTTAGAATCTAAGTTACAAGGAAGTGTAATATTTTCTTTTACACTAAGTATTGGTATTAAATTATAAAACTGATATATAAGTCCTACTTGGCGTCTTCTAAATATAGCTAAATTATCCTGTGAAAGTGAATATATATCAGTTCCATCTATATATACTTTTCCTTTACTTGGAATATCTACTCCACCTATCATATGTAACAATGTAGATTTTCCACTTCCTGATGCTCCTATTATAGCTACAAATTCTCCTTTTTCTACTGTAAAAGAAACATTATCTAATGCTATTACTTTTGTATCTTTTTTTCCATATATTTTAGATAAATTTTCTACTTTTAATATTTCCATAAAATTACCTCATTTCTAAAAATATTATACTACATTATTATTACATTAATGTGACATTTTTCATTACAATTTAGTCATATAACTTTATATTAAAAGTTGTTCCTTTATTTTGTATACTTTTAACTTTAATATCTCCACCTTGATTTATAACAATACTTTTAGTAAATGCAAGACCTAAACCTAAACTTCCATTTTTACTATTTTTTGATTTATAAAATCTATCAAATATATGTGAAATATCATTTTTATCTATACCTTCTCCATCATCACAAATACTAATTTTTGTATATAAATTTGTTTTTTCTCCTGAAATTATAATATTTTTAGAACTATGTTCAATAGCATTTTTTATTAAATTATTTATTGCTTCCATTGTCCATAATTCATCACAACTTACACATATATCATTACTACAATCTATATTTATATTAACGCACATAACTTCACACATTATACTAAAATTTTCCATACACTTTTTGCACATATTATATAAATTTACTTTATCTTTTTTAAGTAGTAATGTTTTAGAATCTAACTTTGCAATATTTAACAATGTTTTTATTTGCCATTGAATTTTAGATAATTCTTTATTCATATCTTTTAAAAATTCATTTTTTTTATCATTTGGAATATCAGAATATAACAACTCATTTATTAAATTAAGTGAAGTAAGTGGTGTTTTTAATTGATGTGAAATATCTGCAATTAACTTTTCCATTTGCTTTTTATTTTCATCTAAAAATATATTTTTTTCTTTAAGCATAACTGTCATATCATATATTTTATTTTTAAGTATACTAAGTTTACCTTCATCATTATCTCTAATATCTAAATTATATATACCATTTAACACATCATCTGTATATTTATTTATATCTTTAATTTTTTTATCTTGACTTTTAATGTATTTTAATATAACGTATATTAAAATAACAAATATAATAAAAAACGAAATAAAAACTGATGTATAAACTTTAATTTTAAAATTTGTATTGTTCACATAAAAATCGCTGTTATATTCATCTATACCATATTTTTCTAGTATATTTGTAGTTATACCTTTTT
>JAVVTJ010000023.1:0-15426 GCA_036653755.1 Clostridia bacterium | reverse complement strand
ATCCTTTATTTAATTCATTTTTATTTTTTCCAATACTTATTCCATTATTTTTATCTAGAATGTTTCTATTATCTATTTTAAAACTAGATATTTTATTATTATTGAAATATTCAATATTATTTTTTATACTATATTGTTTAAAACCAGTTAAATTCTTCGTAACTAAAATATATACTATAACTGATATAACTGAGGCTATAAAGCAAATTATATACTTTTTTTTATTCATTTTATATCACTACTTTCTATATATATGCTGTATATTTTTTTAAATATATAATCTATTTCGTTTTTTAAATAACAGATATTTTTTGTTATTTCAACTGATTTAATTATATATGAAGAAGATAAATTTTCTGTAAGTATTAATATTTTACTTTTATCTTTTATACTTTTTGAATAATTTTGAACTTCTTCTATATCACTTGATATAATTATATATACATCTGCTTTATTTCTTATATTTAACTTATCTTTAACAGTTATTTTAACACTTAACTCTGTAATATATTCTTTAAATTTATTTTCTATATTTTTAACTAATTCTCCATATTCTTTTTCATCTAATTTATATACAAATATAACATCCATAATATCTCCTTTATTTTACTATACTTACGCTAAAATCCGAATATTTTTTTAAACTATTTAATTTAATACATTCTTGTGGTAAAACTTCAATCATAATAGTTTCTACAACTTCATTATTATTTTTATTAACTTTATTTCCGCTTTTATTATAACAATCAATTATCTGAACTTTTTCAAATAATTTTATAGTCACATATCCATTTTCTAAATTATTACTTAATATATTTTCATTATTTATACTTTTCAAAACATTTGATATTTCCATAAGTTTAGCAGAACAATAAATATTAACAATATCACCTTTTTTTATTTGATATGATGCTGCATCATCAGAAAATTTTAATTTAATTGAAACTAGCTCATTTCCTTTATTTAATTTCATATATTCATCTTTATTTAAAATCATATCTTTTAATAATATATTGCCTTTGTAATAACTTTTACTAAATACATAATTATCATCTATATTTAAATAACAATTAAAATCTTTACTTTCTGTCATTTTTACTTTTTGAACGCAACTTAAATCTATTTTTTCACCTTTAACAACATCATTTTTTAATATATATACATATGAATAATTATCTTTTATTATATATTTTTGATATACTATATTTAAAATAAAATACAATGCTATACTTAATATTATAAAACACAATTTTCTTTTTGTACTCATTTTATACAACTTGTCCTATTCTACCTAATGCACCATAAAACCATGTTTCTAAAGTATCAAAAGTTGCTTGCATAAGGATTGAAATTTGAGGATAAAACATAACTACTATAAGCGCAATTGCTATTCCTATCATAAGTATATTTTCTACTAATTCTGCACCTCTTTTACTATTTAATTTATTTTTTTTATTAATATTTTCTATTTTTTTGTTTAATATAAATTTATTTATTTTTTTCATACTCTCATTTCCTTTCTAACTAAATATTTTACTTAAATTTTCTGTTATTTGTATAATTATTGGATATATTGCTATTATTGTTATATTTATTAATGAAATTAAAGATGAAATTGTAACAAATGTAATTCTTTTTGTTTCTTTGTATTTTAAATATTTAAAATATGATAATTCTAATGTTTCAGAAAAAACTTGTAATGCTTCTTTTATATTACCTTCTTTATCTCCTTGCAAAATTATATTAAAAAAAATCTCTAATTCATATGAATCAAATTTTAATTTAAAATTATCAATTGCCTTTACCATATTAAAATTATACAATATATAATCATTTACAAATGTATCAAAAGCAGATTTAAATCTTGTATATACTATACTATTTCTTGCAAATTTTAAACATTCATATAACGGAATATTACATGTCAAAGAAATATTTAAATTATTTACAACAACTGTTATATCATTTATTATCTTTAATGATTCTTGTTTTTTATATGTATAAATTAAAAAGTTTGGTAAAAAAAATAATATTGAAAAATATATTATAGAAATAAAAATATTTTTTATTTGAATTAAAGTTACTATAAAAAAAATTGTAGATAATATATATTTTAATAATATATATTTTTTAATTGTAATTCCATAAGGATTTTGAAGATTATTTAACATTTCTTCGTTTTTCATTAATTTGATTTTTGTACTTTTAGATTTTAATAAATTATATTGACTTTTAGAAAAAGCTTTTCTTAACTTATTATTTGTATAATAATATTTAATAATAAAATATGATGATATAAATGAAAATATAATAAGAACTATGACATATATGTTATCACCCCCTGTATAATATATCTTTTATATTTTAAGCTTATTTATGAGTATCATTAATATTGTTTTTTGGTATTTGGTTTATTTTTTCATATTAATGTTTTGTTTATTCATTTTAATTTTTACTATGCTTTATATATACTTTTTTTGTATTGAATTACTTATATATTTGATATAATTAGGAAATAATTGCTATAATGCAACTATTTAATTGAATAAAAATGATACTCATAAATAAGCTTAAAACATCAGATATGTTATTGATTAAAATTTTGATTAGTCTATTAATATTTTAAAACATTTTGTATTTTCCCCCTTTTTCTTAGCAATATTCTAACATGGCAATATTAAAATGTCAATACTTTTAGCACATAAATCGTACGACAAATTACGCTACAAAATAAAAAAATGCGTATAAATTTACATAATATATTACTTTCCTATTGTTTTTTTACTTTATATTTGATATAATTAATCCATTAGAGGTGGCGTTATGGATAATAAACAAATAACAAATGCAAAAATAATGATTATAGATGATGATATTGCTATGATGAATATGCTTTCTGCAATTTTATCTAAATATCATCATACTGTTATCCCATTTACAGAACCAGTGTCTGCTATTGAATCATTAAAATCTGATTCTTATGATATATTAATAGTAAATTATTTAATGTCTCCTGTAAATGGTGATAGAGTTGTTGAACTTGTAAGAGAATTTAATAAAGAAATATATATAATACTTATGTCTATAAATAAAGATTTGTCTCCATCTATTGATGCAATGAGAGATTTAGATATACAAGCATACTTTGAAAAAAGTGCTCGTTTTGACCAACTTATTCTTTTAATTCAAAGCGGTATTAAATATACTAATCAATTAAGAAATATTCGTAGTATGAATTTACAATTAGAAAAATATGTTGTAGATTTTGCAAATGTACTTTTAAATACTGTTGGTGCTAAAGATAATTATACTGCATCACATTCAAAAAGAGTTTGCACATATGCTTTAAAATTTGCTGATTATTTAGAACTTTCAAATAAAGATAAAGAATTACTTAATTTAGCTGGACTATTCCATGATATAGGTAAAATTGGAATACCCGACAGTATTTTAACAAAACCTGGAAAACTTACAGATGAAGAATATGATATTATAAAATACCATCCTACTATTGGTGCTAATATTTTATCTGTTGCTGATTTATTTAAAGATGTAACTGAAATAATAAATTTTCATCATGAAAGAATTGATGGAAAAGGGTATCCTAATGGTATATCAGGTGATAACATACCCTACCTTGCTAAACTACTATCTATATGTGATTCTTTTGATGCAATAACAACTAAAAGATCATATAAGGAAATATGCTCTATTGATTTTGCTTTAGAAGAATTAGATAGAGTTAAAGGCACTCAATTAGATAAAGAATTAACTGAAAAATTTATAGAGCTTATAAATAATGATAAAGATAATTTTATAATACAATAAAAGACTTTAAAGATAATTTAAAGTCTTTTATTATTTATATATAAATTGCAACTGCTTTTACTATTTCTATATTATTTATTTTATTTATTGTAAAACCTAAAACTTTAACTTCTGATGTTATACTACTTAAAAACAATAAATCTGTTACTAAATTATTATTATCAAGCCATATATATTTATTGTTTATATAAAAAAATTTGTTATTTTCAGGATAATCTCTATCACTAACACCTTCATATATATTTTTTAATTTACACGGACATATTTTACCGCTTTCAATACATAAATTACATTTTCCATCACATAATATTTCTAATCTTTTTACTAATTTGTTATAAAAAGCAAGATTTTTTATTCCAGAAACATCTTCAACATTTATATATCTTCTTTCCACAATCATATTTGAAGTATTAGTTTCACCTGCAAAAAAATTCATACCACTACTTTTTTGTTTTCTACATTCACTTCTATTATCAGTTTTTTCATCATTTATTTTAGAATTTGAATTACCACAGTTTTTATCTAAACTTGGCGTAACATTTATATCTTTTGTTACTGTTTCTCCTTTTTGTATAGAAAACTCCATTATTTCAATATCAAAATTAGTTTCTGAAATAGATGCAAATAATGATTTTAAAAATTCTTTATCTAAATATATGTAATACCTCATATTTAACACCTCAATACATTGTATGAATTAATATAATTTATATTATTCTACTGTTATACTTTCTTTTATTTTTTCATATTTATTTTCTCCTATTCCAGAAACTTTTTTTATATCTTCTATATCTTCAAAACTATTTAATTTTCTATATTCTATAATTTTATTTGCAGTAGATTCACCTATTCCCTCTAACTCCATGAGCTTTTCTTTACTAGCATTATTTATATTTATTAATATAGATTCGGATTCAATTTTTTCTTCTATTTTTTCTAATTCAGTTTGAAATTCAGGTACAACAATTTTTTCTTTGTCTTGTAATACTTTACTTAAATTAAGTTTTGAAATATCTGCTTTTTCTGTAACTCCACCAGCTAAGTTAATAGCTTTTTCAAGAGTAATACCTTCATCAAATTTATATACACCATTTTTTAAAACTGCTCCACTTAAATATATACAAACTTTTCCATATTCACTTTCCATTTTTTTATCATTAATTTCTAAAACGTTATTATTTAAACTTTGTATATATACAACTACTATACATATTAATATAACTGTAACTGTTAAAACTGATAGCTTAAATATATTTGATTTTAACTCTAACTTACTTTTAATTTTATTTATCTTTTCTTTTACTAAATTATTTATTTTTTTCATATTATTCCTCTTTTCTATTTATTTTAAATATTTTTTAGTATATAATATACATAGGTGATTATTTTGCGAAAAAAAACTTTATTTATTACTTTAATTATATTTATGATTTTTTTAAATAATAATATTTCATATGGATATTTTGAAAAAATAGCAGAAAATAGCGGTGTAATTATTGATGCAAATAGTGGAAGTGTGATATATAACAAAAATATGAATAAAAAAATATATCCTGCAAGTACAACAAAAATACTTACTGCAATACTTACTATTGAAAATTTAAATTTAAATTCTAATATAACAGTAAGTAGTAGTAATATGAAAAAAGTACCTACTGGAAGCTCTGTAATGTATCTTAAAGCAGGAGATACTTTAACTGTTAAAGAATTACTCTATGGCTTACTTCTTAACTCTGGAAATGATGCTGCTATTGTTTTAGCAGAAAATATTAGTGGAAGTATTAATAACTTTTCTCTTGTTATGAATGAAAAAGCAAAAAGTTTAGGTTGCATTAATAGTAACTTTGTTAATCCACATGGCTTTTATAATAAAAATCATTATTCAACTGCATATGATATGGCTTTAATTATGAAATATGCTTCAAAAAATGATGCTTTTAGAGAAATATGTGAAACTCAAAGTTATTTATTAAAAGATAAAAACTTAACATTTGAAAATACTAATCAATTATTAAAAGAAAATCTAAATTACGTATTAGGTGGTAAAACTGGTTTTGTTGATGAATCAGGTAATGTATTTATTTCATATGCTATTAAAGATGATATAAAAGTTATATCTGCGTTATATGATGGAATTAATCTGCGTACTACAATGTTTAAAGACACAAAAAAATTAACTGATACTGTATTTGAAAATTATACAAATAAAATTATACTTAAAGATAGTGATATTAAAATATCATATCTAGATAAAAATACAAATACAAATTATATACTTGGTATTAATAATAGTATTAATTCATTAACTGATAATTCATTTTTTATTACTAAATATATTTTAAATAATTTTGATACAAATAACATATCTGGAAGTATAAAAATTAATTGTGGAAACAAAAATTGGAATTTAAATAACAATTATGAATTAAAAGTTAAAAATAAAGAAAAAATTATATCAAAAAATATATTTTCAACAAATATTTTATATTTGATTTCTATTTTATTTTGTATTATTATGATTATTATACAATTTAGAAATTTAAAAAAGCTAAGAAAAATAACAAAGAAAATAAAGCACATATAAAATATATATGTGCTTTATTATATCAATTTATCTTATTGTTGTCAAGTAAATATTTTACATTTTATTAAATACTATTATTAGACAAATTATATAATTAACAAAAATTATTTTATTTTATTTACATTAAGATCATCTTGTTTAACTACTTCAGGTATTATATCTGTAAAATGTTCATCTAATATTTTTTTAGTTTCTTCTATATTCATTTTAAAATATGAAATATTATTTATATATGGAGTTGTTCCAGGTGCAGTACAAGAATAAATATTATCTAATTTAACATTAGGAATATCTGTTACATATTTTAAAGCTTCTCTTACTGTTACATTTGTTACAGTATTTTTAAATCCTGCTTTTATTACATCAGGTGCTTTTATTATATTAGCTGGATTAGTTAATGTTTTTATAAATGCTTTTATAAATTGTTGCTGAGCTTTTACTCTATCAATATCTGCCAATTTATAACTAGGATATCCTGGATTACCTTTTCTAAATCTTATAAATTGTTCTGCTTTATTACCATCTAAAATTTGAACTCCTGGTTGTAAATCTATATGTAATTCATTATCTTTACTACCATCATCATATTTCATTCTTATTGGTACATCAATTTCTACGCCACCTACAATATCAACTACTTCACGTACTATCTTACTACCAATTACTAAATAATAATCTATATTTACATCTAATAATTTTTCAACTTCCTCAACTAATGTTTCAATTCCAGCAATTCTATACAAAGAATTTAATTTAAGTGGTTTATAATTTTTAGGTTCAACATATGTATCTCTTGGAATTGACATATATGCAAGTTTACCTGTTTTTACATAATATCTAACATACATCATTGTATCAGTATTTTCTTCATTTTCACCACATACTAAAGCATTTATAACATCTTTTTTTGTTATATTACTATCAATTATATTACCATTTTCATCCATTGTTTCATCACCAATTGAGTAGTTTAGTGCATATATCCCGCACCATATAACTATTCCTATTATTGTAAGAATTATAAACAGTTTTGTAAATTTAGTGTATATACTTTTTTTCTTTTTTTTATTCATTTGATATTATGTGATATATATCACATATTCTCCTTCCTACAATTTTAAATTACCTGATAATAATTTAACTATCATATTTAAGTCATATAAAAATTTTGTTACAACTGTTGTATCTATATAAGCACTAATTCCACCTACCATAGGAGATAAAACTGAAAGTATTGCAAGTAATATCCATACTTTTAATATACCCATAACTGTTCCTACTATAAATCCACCAATATTATTAATACTACTTAATATTGGCAAATCAAATACTAAATTAAGCATCATTTGAAGTATAAATGCTATAATTTTAACTACCAAAAATATAACTATAAACGACGCTGTTTCCAATATAAATACAACAACCGAATGGGCTAAATTTTCAACTGTTTCTGTTGGTTTCATATTTTCTATTATTCCATTATAGAATTCATTTGTATTTTTTACTTCTTTTTCTTTTGTTTCTATTGCAGTAACAAGTCCTTTACTTATTGTTGTTTCTATTTGCGTATCTAGTTCTGTATTATTAATAACAAAATTTGCTAATGTTGATTTCAAAGTAAATGCTAAAATTATTGCTATTACAAAACCTATTACTGAAACAAGTATTGTAGTTAATCCTTTTTTATATCCCATAAAAGCACTAAATATTAAAAACAAAATTATTATTATATCTAAAATCATTTAAACCACCCTTTTCTTTTTATTATTATATCATTTAAAATAATATTTTACAACTAATTATATTCCATTTTTTTATAAATTGACTATTTCAACTCTGTTTGAATAAATAAGTGCAACTGATTTTTCTTTATTAAATATTACAATATCTTTTGGTGGCATATTTACATCTATTATCTTTACTATAATTCCCCATTTATTTACAACATTAATTTTATTTTCTGATACTATATATGTTAAAAATCCGCTATTTTTTATAAACTTAGGTAATACCTCTAATTCAATATTTGAAATACTAGTATTATCAAATTTATTTGATATAAAGTTATATTTATTTTTGTTAGTTTCAATAGCAACAAAATAATTAGTTGATAAACTTATGTAATTTGTTTGATTAGAGTCTAAACTATGAATTTCATTATTTATATTTTTACTTATATTATAATTTATTATACTATCATTTGTAATTAAAATTAAATTATCATTTATTAATTTACAATCATATACAAGTTTATTTTCTAATTTTATAAGCTCTTTTATTGATTCTTCTTTTGTTGAATCAATAATACTAATTTTTGTTCCTATAGTAAGAGAAGAAGAATCTGTTTGAATTAATATTAATTTATTTCCTTTATCAATCAATTTAATATCTAATATTGATGATGAATTAACGTATGCTGTATATTTATTCTTGCCATATTTATCTAAGACTGTTATTATTTTTTTATATCCACTACTTGAATATTCTACTGCAATATTTCCAAATTCATCTAAATATATATCATCAATTGTTCCATCTATTTTTTTATTTGTTATTTCATTTCTTCCTGAAAAAACATATATATTACCACTAATTTTATTAGCAATTACCATATAACTTTTATTTATATATATACATGGTATAAAATTTTCTGATATTTTATATTCCCAATTTTTTTTGCCATTTGTATCATAAGTTACAAGTGTATTATTCGAATATATTAAAAAGTCATTATTATACATTTTATATATATTATCTTCACCAGATATACCATCTATAACAATACTTTTATTTGAATTATTTGGAAATATATTAAATCCTATTATTTGAGCATACTCTAAAAAAATATATGTAACAAAAAATAATATTATAACTACTATAACAAGAATTATAACTTTAAAATCTAAATTATGTTTTTCTATATTTTTCTCTACTTTTTTATTTTTAGATAATCTTCCTTGTCTTTCTTCTTGCTTTTTTTCTTTATAACTATTTAAAATATTTATACCATCTTCATCACCATGTTTTAAATTTTTTAAAATCTTTTTATTCATTGATATTTTAAATTTATCACTCATATTTACCTCCAATGTTTTAGATTATTTTTTCATTCTAAAATATACTTTATCTTTAATTTCATCAGGCAAATATTGTTGCTCGGTCCAATTTCCTTCATAATTATGTGGATATTTATATCCAACACCATAACCATCTTTTTTCATATCTTCAATTGGTGCATTTCTAATATGCATTGGAACTGTACCAGTATCTATATTTTTTACATCATCTAGTGCTTCATTTATAGCCATATATGCACTATTAGATTTTTTACTACATGCAACAACTAATGCTGCATGAGACAAAATTATTCTAGCTTCTGGCATACCAATTTGATGAACTGCTGTCATTGCTGCTGTTGCAACAATTAAAGCTTCGTTATTAGCAAGTCCTACATCTTCTGAGGCAGCAATTACAATTCTACGTGCTATAAATAAAGGATCTTCTGAGCCTTCTATCATTTTAGCTAAATAATGAACCGTTGCATTAGAATCACTTCCTCGCATAGATTTTATGAAAGCACTAATTATATCATAATGCATACTATCTGATTTATCATATACACTTTTTTTATTTTGTGTACAATTTAAAATAACATCTTTATCTATAACTATTTTACCATCAGAATTCATTTCAGTAGTAATAACAGCAAGTTCTAAAGCATTAAGTACTGTTCGTACATCTCCATTAGATATACTAGCTAAAAAGTCAATTACACCTTCTTTAATATCTAAATTATATGTTCCTAAACCTCTTTCTTTATCTAAAATAGCAAAATTTAGTATTTCTTTTATATCTTCACATTTTAGTTCATTAAATTTAAACACAGTAGATCTAGAAACTAAAGCTTTATTAACTTCAAAATATGGATTTTCAGTTGTAGCTCCTATTAAAATAATACTTCCTTTTTCAACATAAGGAAGAAGTGAATCTTGTTGCAATTTATTAAATCTATGTATTTCATCAATAAATAAAATTGTTTTTCCTTTTGGATTTGTAAAAATATTTTTAGAATCTTCTGCTATTTTTTTTATATCACTTACCCCAGCAGAAGTTGCATTAAGTTCAACAAAATTATATTTTGTACTACATGCAATTATTCTAGCTAGTGAAGTTTTACCAGTACCAGGAGGTCCATAAAATATAACAGAAGAAAGCTTGTCCGCTTTTATTAATCTATATAATAATTTATCTTTTCCTACTATATCTTCTTGACCAAAAAATTCTTCTAAAGTTCTAGGTTTCATTCTATATGCTAATGGTTCCATATTATTCCCTTCTATATAAATTTACTTATTATATTTTCTTTTGTAAGTCCAAATAATTCATATATTTGTTTTGCATTACCAGATTTTCCAAAAGTATCATTTACACCTATTTTAATTAATTTTTTAGGATAAAATTCACACAATATATCTGCAATACTACTACCAATACCACCAATTATACTATGATCTTCTATTGAAATTAATTTATCAGTTTCTTTAGAACATTTTATTATATTATCTTTATCAATTGGTTTTATAGAGTAAATATCTACAACTCTTACATTTATATTTTTTTTACTTAACTCTTCTTTTGCATCTAATGCTACTTGTAAAGTATTACCAGTTGCAAATATTGTACCACAAGTTCCATCTCCAAATGTATTACTTTTGCCTACTTTAAATGCATCTGTTTCGTTATATATATTTTCTACTTCACTTCTACCTAATCTTATGTATTTTGGTCCATCTATATTTAAACATTCTTTTAAAATATTTTTTGTAGAATATTCATCTGACGGAGAAAATACAGTCATACCTGGTATAACTTTCATAAGTGATATATCTTCTATACATTGATGAGTAGGTCCATCTTCTCCTACTGCTAAACCACTATGAGTTGCAACTAAATTTATATTTACATGTGAATAACCTGCTGTATTTCTTACTTGTTCATATGCTCTTGCTGCTATAAACATAGCAAATGAAGAAGCAAATACTGTTTTACCTGATATAGCTACTCCACATGCAGTTCCAACCATATCTTGCTCTGCTATTCCTATATCAAAATGTCTATTTGGAAACATATTTTTAAACATATTTGTATTAGTAGCTGCTGCTAAATCACTATCAAATACAATAACATTTTCATCTTTTTTTCCTATTTCACACAAAAATTCTCCATATGCTTTTCTAGTTGATTTCATATATTATACCTCCATTTTATTTGCTTTATTTAATATCTATTTTTTTAATTTCACTATTTAAAAGTTTAACATATTCTTTTTCTACATCTGATAATTCAGCATCACTTTTAATTTTATATTTTTCATATTCATTATTAGCTTTACAAATTGCTTCTTTATGAGAAATCTTGCCAGAATTTATTAAACTACCTTTTCCATATCTATTTGAAAAATCATCTAATTCATTTATCCAATCTTTCATATACATTGCTTCATGATTTCTTGCTTTCATTTCAGCTAAATCAAAAAAAGCACTTACTATACTATTTAAATCCTTTATTTCATTTTCTTTTAAATAATTTTTTGCTATATGTGTTTCTTGTTTAGTTGGAAATTTTCCTTCAAATGTAGTAAGTCCCATGAAATTATCATTAGCATTTACTCTATTATATATGATTTCTGCTGCTGTTTCTTTACTAACAGCATAATGTAATTTATTTTGAACAATTTTAAAAAATTTAATTGATTCTAATGCTTCTGGAGAATAATCCATACTTGTTGAATATAAATCAAGTACTTGCCTATATAATACTTTTTCACTACTTCTAATATCTCTTATTCTATTTAATAGGTTCTTCCAGTAGATTCCTCCACCATTATTTTTTAAAAATTCATCGTTTATTGTAAACCCTTGTATTAAATATTCCTTTAATCTTTCTGTTGCCCATTTTCTAAATTCAATACCTATGCTAGATTTTACTCTATAACCAATTGCTATAATAACATCTAAATTATATATTTTTACGGGTTTATCCGAATTAGCAACGTCGGATAAACCGACGGTGCTTTTTTCATCTAATTCACAATCTTTAAAAATATTATTAATATGTTCTGTAATTGTACTTCTGCTTTTATCAAAAAGATTAGAAATCTCATTTTGAGTAAGCCATACATTATTATTTTCAAGCTTTACTTCAATTTTTGATTTGTTATCTTTACTTTTAAATATTATAATTTCAGAATTTGACACTTTATACCTCCATTTTTAACTCTTCTTTTGCTAATTTATATTCTTCATCATTTATTTTTTTACCATGCCACGATACATTATTTTCCATAAAAGATACACCTTTTCCTTTTATAGTTTTAGCAATTATACAACTTAGTTTATTTGATTTTTTTGCTTTTTTTATAGCTACTATTATTTCTTCTATATTATTTCCATCACAATTTATAACATTCAAACCAAAAGAAGATATTTTTTCAGATAAATTATTTAAACCTATAACTTCTTCTATTGTTCCATCAATTTGTAAATTATTATGATCTATAAACATAATTAAATTATTTAAGTTATATTTATTTGTAGTCATTAAAGCTTCCCAAACTTGTCCTTCTTCTATTTCTCCATCTCCTAATATAACATAAACATATCCTTCTTTTTTGTCAATCTTTTTAGCTAGTGCCATTCCATTTGCAATAGATAAACCTTGTCCGAAGTGAACCACTAGATACATCTATGCCTGGTATTTTTATACTTGGATGTCCTTCTAATATACTGTCTGCTTTTCTTAATGTGTTTAATAAATTTTTATCTAATAAATTAACTGATGCAAGAGTTGCATAAAGTGCAGGAGCGCTATGACCTTTAGATAACACAAGTTTATCTATTCTAAAACCTTTTTCATCTAAATTTAAATTCATTTCACTATGATACAAAACAGTTAAAATATCTACAACAGATAAACTTCCACCTAGATGACCTGAACCTGCATTATATATCATATCTATAACATCATTTCTTATATTATTTGCTACTACTTTTAAATCTTTCATATATTTCTCCTTCTAAAACTTTTTAAACCCTTTTCCCCAAACTTCATTTGTATTTGATACATAAATTAATGCATCTGGATCTATTGAATATACTATTTTTCTAATTTTAGATATTTCTGGAAGAGTTACAATACACATAATATTTATATGTTCTTCTCTTGTATATGCACCAATACATTTAGTAACTGTTGCACCTCTTTTTAAATCATCTAATATGCTTTTAGTAATTGCATCATCATTTTTTGTTATTACATTTACTATTTTTGTATAATTTATTCCTTCAAATACAATATCTATAACTTTACTTGATATAAATATAGCTATAGCAGAATAAAGTCCTAAATTTATATCTTTAAATGTAATCATAAGTATACCAATAATAACTATATCTGTTATTAATATTATTTTACTTAAATTAAGTGTAATTCCTTTTTTTTGTAATATATGTGCTAATAAATCAGTACCTCCGTGAACATGCTCCTGCTTTAAATATAAGTGACATACCAAGTCCTAATAATAACCCACCATATACAGATGATATAAACATATCAGTTCTATTTCTTAAAACAAATCCATTATAAGTAAACACTTGTAAAAATATAGTGAAAAGTAATGTAGCAACTATACTTTTGAAACTAAAACTAAATCCTAACTTTTTAAGTGCTATTATAAAAAGAGGAATATTAATAATAAGTATTGTTAAACTTATATTTATATCAAATAAATAGTACATAATAGTACCTACACCACTAGCACCACCTGTTGTTATTTTATTTGGTAATAAAAATAAGTTTATTGCAACGCTCATTATATATGCACCAATTACAATTAAAAAACCATCAACTAATAATTTAGATATTTTACTTTTCAAAATAGCACCTCTTTCATATATTATGAGCTAAACTTTTACTGTTATAACAATAACTCTTCTATTGCTCTGTTTAATTTTACTAAATATTCTGTATTTTCTGTATATTTTTGAAATATATTAGTTCTTAAAAAATTTATTTTATTTTCTAAATCAGGTGGATCTTCTTCGTCTATATATTCATCTGGGTTATAATATACAATATATCCTTCTTCTGATAATTTTTTTACTATTTCAATTTGATGATCATCTACATGTTCTGAATATTTTTTAAGTCTTGGCATAGCTAAAACTTTTTTATCTTTTAAAATAGCATCAAAAATAGAACCAACTCCACCATGTGTTATTACAAATTCTGCTTTTTCCATATACTTTAAAAATTCTTCTTTTTCTAAAAAATCAAAAGTTTTAATTCTATCACTCTCATATTTTGTATATCCTATTTGTGCAACTATTTCTTCATTATCTAATATATGACATTTATCAATTTCTTCAAGTAATCTTTTAAAACTTTGTTTTTGTGTACCTAATGTTACAAAAATCATTTATATCAATCTCCCTAAATATTCTGCTTTTTTGTATTTTTTTTCTAATTCTTCCCATTGAACAAAAAACTTATCAGCAAATAAATACATAATTTTTCCTGTCATCGATAAACTAGTTACTTTTGCCATTGATTCAATATATATAACTTTTTTAAAAAATATTTTTGCTATAAAACACACAATACCACCAGTATGTGCACCTGTTGTAACAACAACTTTTGGATTAAATTTAATCATAAGCCATATACTTTTTAATACATTAAATATAAATATAAATATATATTTTAAAAAATATTGTCTTGATCCATATTTCATAAATCTTACATTATATTTTTTTGGTAAATCCATTGTTATTTTTGTTTTTTCTGTAACTAACATATATTTATAATTATAAAATAAACTTTCAAGCTTTAACATTTCTGATAAATGTCCACCACTACTACAAACAAACATAACTTTTTTCATATATTATTCCCCTTTTATTTTTGGTAGTGTAAAAGTTTTGTACTTTTATAGTAAACTAAAATTCCACACTACC
>JAVVTJ010000022.1:0-16097 GCA_036653755.1 Clostridia bacterium | reverse complement strand
AACTAATAATAAAGAAAATATTGATATTGAATATATATCTGATTTTATTAATTTAGATAAAAATAAAATAAAAGAAATATTAGATAATAACTTACAGATAGATATATATAGAAAAACATCTACAAAAGGTATTCAAAGAGATGATTTAATAATTAAAATAAATAATTTTGAAGTAAATAAATTTGGTTCACAAGGTCAAAATAGAACTGCATTACTTACTTTAAAACTAGCTAATTTTGAAGTTATAAAAGATATAAAAAATGAAATTCCTATTTTACTTTTAGATGATATAATGTCTGAGTTAGATAGTAGTAGAATAAAATTTTTATTAAAATATATTGAAAATTATCAATCAGTTATAACAACAACAGAGCATATATTTGAAAATAAAATTAAAAATATTAAAATAACAAAAATTTTAAATGGACACTTGCAAAATGAATAATACATGTGATATAATGTAAAATGAAAAAGAAAAGGAGTGTTGATTCGTGGCAAATGCAGAAAATTATGATGAGAATCAAATACAAGTACTAGAAGGTTTAGAAGCAGTTAGAAAAAGACCTGGAATGTATATAGGAAGTACATCTGAAAGAGGATTACATCATTTAGTTTATGAAATAGTAGATAATGGTGTAGATGAAGCTTTAGCAGGATTTTGTACAGAAATAAATGTTGAAATTTTGCCGGGTAACGCAATTTCTGTTAAAGATAATGGTAGAGGAATACCTCTTGGAATACATCACAAAATGCATATTCCAGCTGTTGAAGTTGTATATACAATATTACATGCTGGTGGTAAATTTGGCGGTGGCGGATATAAAGTATCTGGTGGATTACATGGCGTTGGTGCATCTGTTGTTAATGCTTTATCAGAAAGAGTAGATCTTGAAGTTTCTAATGGAGAGGGATTATTTGCAATAGCATTTGAAAAAGGAAAGAAAGTAGAAGACTTACATAAAATAGCTGAATCTAAAAAAAGAGGTACAAAAGTTACATTTAAACCTGATACAGAAATATTTGAAGTAACAGAATTTAATGTTGAAACTCTATCACAAAGATTTAGAGAAATGGCTTTTTTAAATAAAGGATTAAAAATAACATTACATGATAAAAGAGAACCAGGACATGAACAAATTGTATTTTATTATGAAGGTGGAATAGTATCTTTTGTAGAATATTTAAATAAATCAAAAGAACCAGTAATACCAAATGTTATATATTTTGAAACAACACAAAATGATGTTGAAGTAGAAGTAGCTTTTCAATATACAACTGCATATTCAGAAAATATATCTTCATTTGTAAATAATATAAATACAATTGAAGGCGGAACACATTTAGATGGTTTTAAACGTGGACTTACAAAAGCATTTAATGATTATGGTAGAAAGTTTAATATATTAAAAGATAAAGATTCTAATTTACAAGGTGAAGATATACGTGAAGGTATAACTGCAATTGTAAGTGTTAGAGTTATAAATCCACAATTTGAAGGACAAACTAAAACTAAACTTGGAAATAGTGAAGTAACTTCAATAGTAAGTGGTGCAGTTGTTGATAAAGTTTCATCATATTTAGAAGAAAATCCATCAGCAGCAAAAGTTATATTTGATAAAACTTTAAGCGCAGCAAGAGCAAGAGAAGCAGCAAGAAAAGCAAGGGATTTAACAAGAAGGAAAAGTGTACTTGAATCTACAACTTTACCAGGTAAACTTGCTGATTGTCAAGAAAAAGATGCTTCACTTTGTGAAATATATTTAGTCGAAGGAGATTCTGCTGGTGGTAGTGCAAAGCAAGGAAGAGATAGAAAATTTCAAGCAATACTTCCACTTTGGGGTAAAATGATAAATGTTGAAAAAACAAGAGCAGATAAAATATATAACAATGAAAAATTATCTCCTGTTATAATTGCACTAGGTGCAAGTATAGGAAATGATTTTAATCCAGATAAATTAAGATATCATAAAATAATATTAATGGCCGATGCCGATGTAGATGGTGCACATATTAGAACGTTATTACTTACATTTTTCTTTAGATATATGAGACCACTAATTGATAATGGAAATATATATATAGCTCAACCACCATTATTTAAATTAGCTAAAAAAGGTATGACAGATATTTATTGTTTTAATGAAGCTGATTTAGAAAAAAAATTAAAAGAATTAGAATTAAAAGGTATTGATAAAAATTCTTTGAATATGCAAAGATATAAAGGTCTTGGTGAAATGAATTCGGAACAACTATGGGAAACTACTATGAATCCTAAAACAAGAACATTACTTAGAGTTGAACTTGAAGATGCTGCTATGGCAGATCAAGTATTTTCTGTTTTAATGGGTGAAGATGTAGAACCAAGAAGACAATTTATTGAAGCTAATGCTAAATATGTTAAAAATTTAGATATATAAAAAAAGTCAAGTTCAATTTTTTGGACTTGACTTTTTTATATAATATTTTGCATATAATATAAGTAAAATGATATGAATATACATAAAAATATAATTTTACTTGCAATATACAAAAAAAAATAGTATAATATAAATTACTTAATAGGTAATTTATAAAGAAGGTGAGATATTGCAATTTGAATATCAAAATGAAAAAGTGCAAAATATACTTTGTAATACAAAATTTTGCAGAAAAAAGTAGGACTAGAGATTGGAAAAAAAATTAAGCAGAGAATGAATCAATTGGAGTCAGCAGAAAATTTTAATCAATATTTAACTAAAATTTGTTTTGGAAATCCTCATCTTTTAGAAGGAAACTTAAAAAGTTGTTATGGATTATCAATAACATCAAATTATAGAATGATTGTAGAACCAATAGAAGCTGAATTGGATATAGAAAGTTTAAAAAAGTGTAAAAAATTAAATATAAAAGGAGTGTTAGATTATCATGGTGGAAAAAATGAATGGATTATCCCTTGATTTTATTATTCATCCAAGCGAAACTCTAAAAGAAATTTTAGAAGAAAAACAAATGAAACAAGAAGAGTTAGCTATAAGAACAGGTTATTCTGCAAAACATATTAGTGAAGTCGTAAATGGAAAAAAAGGAATTTCACCATTATTTGCAAAAAGTTTAGAATATGTTTTTGGTATACCAGCTACTTTTTGGATAAATTTACAAGGAATATATGATAAAGAAATGTTAGAATATAAAGAGCAACAAGAGATTGATGAAAATGAAGTAAATATAGTAAAATATTTAAAAGATTTAATAAAATATGCTGAAAACAATGAAATAATGTGTAAAACAAAAGATAAAATTTCACAGATAATAGAATTAAGAAATATATGCAATGTTAATAATTTAACATATATTAATAATTTATTTACTAATCAGTTTGCATTTAGAAAATCAGAAAAGATTGTTACAAATATATATATTTTATATGTTTGGCTTAGAATTTGTGAATTAAAATCACAGAAAAATAAAATTGATAATAATTATGATGAAGAAAAGTTAAAAAATAATATACAAAATATAAAGAATTGTATGTTTCTTGAAATAAATGCTTGTATAAAAGAATTAGAAAAAATATTTGAAGAATGTGGAATTATATTTCAAGTTGTTAAAAATTTTGCAGGTGCACCAGTTCAAGGTTTTATAAAAAAAATAGATAATAAAATCTTATTATCTATGACTATAAGAGGTGCTTTTGCAGATGTATTTTGGTTTACATTATTTCATGAAATAGGGCATCTATTAAATAATGATATAGTTAATAATAATTATGTAGATTTTATGGAATCAAAATCTACAGCTGAAGATGAAGCAGATAAATTTGCAAAAAATATTTTAATAAATGATGAAGATTATAAAGTATTTACATAAAAAAATATTTTAACAGAAAATGAAATTATTACTTTTGCAAAAAAACAGAATATAAAGCCATTTATAGTTGTTGGAAGAATACAAAAAGAAAAAAATGATTTTAAATTTTTATATAATTTAAAAGAAAAATATAAATGGAAATAAATTTAAAATGAAGTATAAGTATGCAATAAATAAAAATAAAATTTTAAAATTGATGAAAAAGAAAATACTATTTATATAAAAATTAAAATAAAAAGTTGACAAACAATAAATAAAATGATATAATTGATTTATCAAGTAGAGGATTTCTTCTCACCATACAAGTTTATACTTAGTATTGGTACAGTAAATTAAAATATATATATTTTATTATATTGTAAATGAGAAGATTGCCTTTACCAAAAAGCAATCTTTTTTATATGTTTTGTGGAGGTGTATCAATATAAAAGATTTTTTAATTAATGAGCAAATTAAACTTGCTCAAGTTCAAGTTATTGATGATAATGGAGAAAAATTAGGTAAAATGTCAACAAAAGATGCTATTGAAATTGCATATGCAAAGAATTTAGATTTAGTTTTAGTATCTCCTAGTCCTGAAAATCCAGTATGTAAGATACTAGATTATAGTAAATACAAATTTGAGATGAATAAAAAAGCTAAAGAAGCTAAAAAACATCAAAAAATTGTTGAAACTAAAGAAGTAAGATTATCACCTAATATTGACAAACATGATTTAGAATTTAAAGCTAAAATGGCAGAAAAATTTATATTAGCAGGAGATAAAGTTAAAGTTGCTATGAGATTTAGAGGTCGTGAACTTAATTTTATAAATCAAGGAAGAGAAATTATGAATAGTTTTAAAGATATGATTTCTGAGTGTCAAGTTGAAAAAGAAGCTAAAATGGAAGGCAAAAATCTTGTGTTATTTATAGCACCAAAACAAAATAAGTAATTTGAAAGGAGTCGGTTATTATGCCTAAAATGAAAACACATAGTTCATCTAAAAAAAGATTAACAGTATCAAAATCAGGAAATGTTAAAAAAACAGTTCCAAACAGAGCACATAAATTAACATGTAAATCTTCAAAAAGAAAATTATCTTTAAAGAGAGATTCATTTGTAGATAGTGCAAATATGAAAGCAGTTAAAAAATTATTACCATATGGTTAAAATAAGAAAGGAGACGAGATAAATGGCAAGAGTAAAAGGAGCAGTTACAACAAGAGCAAGACATAAAAAAATATTAAAAAGAGCAAAAGGATATTTTGGAGCAAAATCAATAAGATTTAGAATGGCTAATCAAGCTGTTATGAAATCTGGAAATTATGCTTACGTAGGAAGAAAACAAAAGAAGAGAAATTTTAGACAATTATGGATAGCTAGAATTAACGCTGCAGCTAGAATTAATGGATTATCTTATAGTAAATTTATGTCAGGTCTTAAGAAGGCAAATATAAATATTAATAGAAAAATGCTTGCTGAAATGGCAGTATCAGATAGTGTAGGATTCACAGCTTTAGTAGAAAAAATAAAATAGAAAGCGAGGGATTTTATGATATTTGCGGGAGATTTTAGAAATGGTGCAACGTTTGAAATGGATTCATCAGTATTTAGAGTAGTAGATTTTCAACATGTTAAACCTGGTAAAGGAGCAGCATTTGTAAGAACAAAACTTAAAAATGTTATAACAGGTAATACTTTAGAAAAAACTTTTAATCCATCAGAAAAATATGAAGAAGCACAAATAACAATACAAGAAATGCAATATTTATATAGTGATGGAGATATATATACTTTTATGGATACAACAACTTTTGAACAAGCAGAACTTTCAAAAGAAAAAATAGAAGATTCATTAATATATTTAAAAGATAGTATGAATTTTAAAATCTTATCATATAAAGGTAATATATTTGGTGTTGAACCACCAACATTTGTTGAACTTGAAGTAACATATACAGAGCCTGGTATAAAAGGTAGTACTTCAACAGGTACAACAAAACCAGCTACTGTTGAAACAGGAGCATCTTTCAATGTTCCAATATTCATAAATATTGGAGATAAAATAAGAATTGATACTAGAACATCTGAGTATATGGAAAGAGTATAACAGTATAAGTATAGTAAATATATAAAAGTGTACTCTAGATTTATTTAGAGTATATTTTTTTAAAGTAGGTGAAAATATTGAGGTTTAAAAATAATTATATAGATAAAACAAAAGAATTTGTATTAAATAATAAATTATCATATTATATAGATACTATGGGTTGTAGTATGAATGAAAATGATTCAAGTAAATATGCTGGAATTTTAGAAACTATGGGTTTTATTAAAAGTATTGATGAAGAAAGTTCAAATTTAATATTACTTAATACTTGTAGTATAAGAGAAAATGCTGAAAATACACTGTTTGGAAGACTTGGAGCTTTAAAAAATAAAAAAAATACATATATAATAGTTGTAGGTTGTATGACAGAACAAAAACATATATTAGAAAAAATAAAAAAGTCATATTCATATGTAAATATTGTTTTAGGTACACATTCTATGCAAACTTTTCCAGAAAAGATATATAATATGCTTATAAATAAAGAAAAATATATTGAATATTTTGATAAAGAAGATATTGTTTTAGAAAATGTTCCTATAAAATTTGAAGATAAAAATAAAGCATCTGTTAGCATTATATATGGTTGTAACAATTTTTGTACATATTGTATAGTTCCTTATGTAAGAGGAAGAGAAAGAAGTAGATTAAAAGAAGATATTATATCTGATGTTAAAGATTTAGCAAATAAAGGATATAAAGAGATAAATTTACTAGGTCAAAATGTTAATACATACGGAAAAGATTTAAATAACGGTACTAAATTTTCTGATTTACTAAAGGAAATAGAAAAAATAGATGGTATAGATATAATTAAATTTATGTCTCCACATCCAAAAGATTTTACTGATGAATTAATAGAAGTTATTGCAAATTCTAAAAAGATATCAAAACAAATACATTTACCACTTCAATCGGGTAGTAGTAAAATATTAAATTTAATGAATAGAAAATATACAAAAGAAAGTTATTTAGAGTTAGTAAATAAAATAAAAATTAAATGTAAAGATGTAGTATTTTCAACAGATATAATAGTTGGTTTTCCTTATGAAACAGAGGAAGATTTTTTAGAAACATTAGATGTTGTAAATAATGTGAAATTTGATCAAATATTTATGTATATATATTCAAAAAGAATTGGAACAAAAGCAGCATCTATGGAAGATTTTACAAAAACAGAAGAAAAAGTAAATAGATTACAAAGATTAAAAGAATTATTTAAAAATATAACATTTGAAAATAATGAAAATATGTTAGAAAAGGAATATTTAATTTTAGTTGAAGGTAAGAGTAAAAATAATGAAAGTTATTATACAGGTAGAACAAATACAAATAAAATTGTTATTTTTGAGGCAAAAAATGAAGATATAGGTAAAATTAAAAAAGTTAAGATAATTAAAAATAATTTGTGGTATTTAACAGGTAAGATTATATAAATAAAAGCATAATAGTATTTTATACTACTATGCTTTTATCATATTTTTTAAAACTTCAAATATATTATAATATACAAAGATAAATATATCGTAATATACAAGGAGGAAAATCATGGAAAATGTAGTAGCTGCTAGAAGATTAAGAAAAAGTATGCTAAGTGGTACAAAAAATATAGAATTGTATGATTTAAATAAGGGATACAACAAATCATTTGTAGAAAAAGAAGAATTAAAAAAAATTAATATAGGAATAAAAAATAAAATTATAATAAAATTTTGTATTTGTTCTTTATTACTATTTGTAATAATAACTTGTAAAATGTTTTTTAAAGAAAAAATAATGACAATGCCTAAAATAATGAGAGTATGTCATCATTATCAAACAGATTTTAGTAAAGAAGTTGTATTAGATAAATTTGAATATCAAGTAAATAAATTAGTTATTACAACAGGTAATATTATTCCAGAAAAAATAAGAGATTTTGTAAAATATAATTATTTATTTAAAGTAAAACCGTATTTTTTAAGTTTTAAGTTAAAAGAAACTACAAAAAGTTTATTTAAATTTAGTAATAAAAAAAATATAGTAAATGATAAAGAAGTTAAAGTTGTAGCAAAATTAGATGAAGAATTAAATGGTATTGGGGGAGCAGAACCATTAGAAAATATAGAAAATAAATCTATTAAAATTAATGAATTAAAAAACGAAAATAAGCTTGAAGAAGTAGTAAGTGCAATAAGTATAATGGATAATGATATACAAACAATATTAAGTAAAAATATAAATATAATAGCTCCTATAAATGGTGTTATTACATCAAAATATGGTGTAAGAGATGAAGTTTTTAAAGAGGTTGATCCATATCATACTGGAACAGATATTGCAGCAAAAAAAGGTACTCCAATATTAAGTGCTACAAATGGAAAAGTTACAAAAATAAAGTTAAATAATAAATATTATGGTAATTATGTTGAAGTTACACAAGATGAAGTTATATTTAAGTATGCACATATGGAGAAAATTAATGTAAAATTAAATGATATAATAAAACAAAAAGAAATAATAGGGACAGTTGGATCTACTGGTATGTCAACTGGATCACATTTACATTTTGAAGTTAAAATAGATGGAAGAACAGTAAATCCACAAGATTTAGTTAAATTATAATATGAAAATAAAAACAAAATTTGGAGATATCGAAATAGAATCTATATTAATAATCGTAATAATTACAAGCTTAATTTCTAATACACTTTTTAAATTTTTATATTATTTTTTTGCTTGCTATTTATTTATATCTTTTCATGAATTAATGCATATTACTATTGGTAGTATTTTTGGTAAGAATTTAATTAGAATAAAATTATCTATATCTGGTGTTTGTGCAATTTTTGAAAAGAATAATAATATTAAAAAAGAAAATATAAAAAATATATTAATTTATTTAGCGGGTCCAATTTCTAATTTTATTTTAGCTTTAGTATTTAGAAATAGAAATATGATAAGAGATATAAATATATTTTTAGGATTATTAAATTTAATACCAATATATCCACTAGATGGGTATAATATATTATTTAATTTGCTAGAATTATTAAAATTAAAGAAAGTAAAGATAATAATTAATAACATAAGTAAAGTTTTTTTAATAATTTTATCGTTAATATCTATAGTTTTGATGATAAAATATTATAGCTTTTCTTTAATTATATTTACAATTTATTTGTTTGTAATAAAAAATAA
The DNA here is from genome assembly GCA_036653755.1 of Clostridia bacterium. GTDB lineage: Bacteria > Bacillota > Clostridia > TANB77 > CAG-465 > RGIG5057. The sequence continues at coordinate 6,979 of JAVVTJ010000022.1, read as the reverse complement.
TAGTAAAAAGTTGTATTGATTTTTAAATGTATCAAAATTCTATCTATTTCATGTTAATTACATATATATTACATAATTTTTACAAAAAGACTTGATTTTTAATTAAAAAAATAGTATCATATATATAGTTAAAATCTGGAGGTGTAAAAGTGGCTATTGGAGATATTATTGTAGGACTTGATATCGGTGCTTCAAAGACATGCTCGTTAGTTGGACAAGTGAACAAATTCAGTGAAATAGAAGTAATAGGATATGGAATATCTAATAATTCTAGTTTAAAAAAAGGTAAAATAGTAGACCTACAAGAAACAGCAAAATCAATAAAAGAAGCAATAAATTTAGCAGAAGAAGTATCTGGACTTTCAATAAATTCAGCATATGTTAATGCAAAAGGAATGAACGTTAGAATACAGAGTATAAATATAGAATCGGATACTGAAAAACCAGATGATGGGTTAAGTGTAACAGATATAAATAATTTGTTTTATAAAATACAACTTTCAACTAAATTAGAAAAAGATGAACAAATAATAGATATATTACCAAAAGAATATAAAGTACACGATAAAATATATAAGCAAGAACCATTAGGCTCGTTTTGTAAAAAATTTGAAGTAGAAGCAGATGTTGTGATTGCTAAAGGTGAATATTTAGAGGGTATATTAAATGTATTAAAGTTAGCAGATATTAAATTAGATGGTGTAATACTTGAAACTTTAGCAACATCTAATATTGTACTTATGCCAGAAGAAAAAGAATTAGGGACAATTTTAATAGATATCGGTGCAGGACATACAGATATATCAGTATATAAAAATTCAGAATTAAAATTTTATGATACACTGCCTGTGGGTGGAAATAATATAACAAATGACATTGCGATATCATTTGATATTTCAACAGATGAAGCAGATAAATTAAAAAAACAATATAATTTAGCAATTCAAGCTATGATTAAAAATAATCATGAAATAAAATTAAATACAGTTTCTTCTAGTGATGGACAAAGTATTGTAAAGTGCAGTGATGTTGTTCAAATTATAGAAGCAAGAATTAAACAAATATATCAGGTAATAAAAAAAATAATAGTAGAAAATAAATTAAATTCTGACATTGAATGTATGGTATTAACTGGTCAAGGAATAAGCAATATAATTGGTGTTGAAGAGTTAGCAATGTTAATTTTAAAATTAAATCAGGTAAGAATATGTTCACCAAAACTTGTAAATGTTATAAAACCACAACATACTACTGTTTTTGGAATGGTAAGATATATATCAAGTTTAGGACTTAGCAAACATGTAAATAGTGAAGTTGAAATAATTACAGAACCTTTATTAAAAGATAAGGTTTTAGATATATTTAAAGGAACAAAAGATAAATTTAAAAAAGTTTTTAACCGAATAAAACAAACAGATGAAGAAAATGATGAATAATTATTAAGGAGGAATAAGGATGGAAACACAAGTACAAGCTGGAATGGCAACTATTAAAGTAGTAGGTGTTGGTGGAGCTGGAAATAATGGTGTAAATAGAATGGTGGAAGCAGGAGTTAAAGGTGTAGAATTTATTTCTATCAATACTGATAGGCAAGCATTAGAATTATCTAAAGCTTCTAAAAAAATTCAAATAGGTGAAAAACTTACAAGAGGATTAGGAGCTGGTGCAAATCCTGAAGTAGGAAAATGTAGTGCAGAAGAATCTAGAGCTGAAATAGCAGAAGCTTTAAAAGGTGCTGATATGGTATTTGTTACATCTGGAATGGGTGGAGGAACAGGTACAGGTGCTGCTCCAATAGTAGCGGAAGTTTCTAAACAAATGGGAATATTAACAGTTGCCGTTGTTACTAAACCGTTTCCTTTTGAAGGTAAAAGAAGAATGAATCAAGCTGATAATGGTATAGATGAATTAAAAGAAACAGTTGATACATTAATAACAATACCTAATGAAAAGTTATTACAAGTTGTTGAAAAAACAACATCTGTAACTGATGCTTTTAAAATGGCAGATGATGTTTTAAGACAAGGTGTACAAGGTATCTCTGATTTAATAACAGAGCCAGGTCTTGTAAATTTAGACTTTGCTGATGTTAAAACAATAATGTTAGATGCAGGTATTGCACATATGGGTATTGGTAGAGCTTCAGGTGAACATAGAGCACAAGAAGCAGCAAGACAAGCAATACATAGTCCATTACTTGAAACTTCTATTGAAGGAGCAGGTGGTGTATTAATAAATGTAACAGGTGGAAAAGATTTAGGACTATTAGAAATAAATGAAGCAGCAGAACTCGTACAAAAATCTGTTGATCCAGAAGCAAATATTATATTTGGAGCAGTTATAGATGAATCAATAGAAGATGAAATAGTAATAACTGTTATAGCAACAGGTTTTATTAAAACTATAAATACTGATATGAAATTAGATAATATAGTGGGAGATGCTATAAAAGCTGCTGTAAATAATAATACAAAAACAGCAACTACAAATGAATTTACAAAAGTAGATTGGGATGTTCCTCCATTTTTAAGAAGAAATAAAGATAATAATTAATAATAATAAAATAATAGAAACAACATATATAATTTATATATAAGTTAAAATAATAACTAAAAAACGAGAATAAAACATATTCTTGTTTTTTTTTGTGCTTTTTTGTAAATCGAAATTATTATATTTATTTTTTTTCAACAAAATTCTTATGTTTTTAGTAATATAATAGCTTTAGGTGATAAATTTGAAAGTTTATTTAGATTACATTTTATTAGAAAACTTAATTGTAAACATATCAATTTTTTATCAAATAAGTATATTCTCTAAAACGAAAACTAAATTTTTAAAAATAATATTAATGTCTATATTTTTAAGTATAATAGCAGTAGTTAATAGTTTAGAAATATTAAATGTTTTAATATTACAAATATTATCAGTTAATATAGCGATATATTATATATATAAACCCAAAAAGAATATAGAATATTTTAAATATCAGGTATATTTTTACGGAATATCAATGATATATATAGGGATAATAATTTCAACATCGCTATTATTTAATATAACTTTAAATAGTATATTAATAAGAATAATATTATACATAACATCTTCAATAGTTACATATATAGTTAATAAATACATATATAAAGGTATATTAAATAAAATTAAATATTTTAACTTAACATATAAAATTATATTTGAAGAAATGAATAATTGTACTTTTAATGTTTTTGTTGATACTGGTAATAGCTTAAAAGATCATATTTCTAACTTAGATGTAATAGTGTTAAATGAAAATAATTATAGTAAAAAAGTTAAAAATATTGCATTGAATTACAAAAAAAATAAAGAAATAAAAATTGATATTGTAACAGCATCTGGTAGAAGTGATTTAAAAGGATATGTTTTTAAAAATGTAGTAATTAAAAAAGGAGTGATTGAAAAAGTAAGATTAAAAAAAGTAATAGTATTATTTATAAAAGAAGAAATAAAAAATAATGAGTATGATGGAATATTAAGTTATGATACATATTTAAATAAATTGGGGGATTAGTAATATGAATTATATTATAAATATAAAAAGATTATACTATAATTTTTTAAAAATTATAGGAATAGAAGAAAATACATTGTTTTATATAGCAGGCCCAGATAAATTGCCTTGTATATTAACGCCTGAAGAAGAAGCTGTATTACTTGAAAAATTAATGCAAAAAGATGAAAGTGCAAAGAATACTTTAGTAGAAAAAAATTTAAGATTAGTTGTATATATAGCAAAAAAATTTGAAAATTCTGGTATAAATATTGAAGATTTAATTTCAATAGGTACAATTGGATTGATGAAAGGAGTAAATAGTTATAAATTAGATAAAAATATAAAACTTGCAACATATGCATCGAGATGTATTGAAAATGAAATATTAATGTTTTTAAGAAAAAATAATAAAATACGTAGTGAAATATCAATTGATGAACCAATAAATATAGATAGTGAAGGAAATGATTTGGCTTTATCAGATATATTAGGTACAGATATAGATGTTATTTTTAAATCTGTTGAAGAAAATGATAATAAAAAAGTTTTGTGTAGTGCTATAAAAAAATTAAATGATAGAGAAAAAGTTATAATGCAAATGAGATATGGTTTTGATGGAATAGATGAATTAACACAAAAAGAAGTTGCAGATAAATTAGGAATATCACAATCATACATTTCTAGAATTGAAAAAAAGGTAATAAATAATCTAAAAAAGAGTTTTTTTAGGTAATAGGAATAATTTTCCACTACTTTGATAAGACTACTATTAATGAAAAATATTGGAGGTACATATGAATATAAAAGTGGAAATAAAAAGTGTAGATACAAGCAAATTACCTAGACTTACAAATAAAGAACAAATTGAAATGTTAAAAAAATATCATACAGGAGAAAAACAATTTAAAGATGAATTAGTTAATTCTAATTTAAGATTAGTACTAAGTTTAGTAAAAAAGTTTAATAATAGAGGAGAATGTGTTGATGATATATTTCAAATAGGTGTTATAGGACTTATAAAAGCAATTGAAAATTTTGATATTACTCAAGAAGTTCAATTTTCAACCTATGCGGTTCCAATGATAATTGGAGAAATAAAAAGATATTTAAGAGATAATAGTGCATTTAGAGTTACTAGATCTATAAGAGATTTAGCATATAAATTATCTCAAATAAGAGAAGAATATATAAAACAAAAAAATGAAGAACCAACAGTAGATATGTTATGCAAATTAAGTGAAAAAAATAGAGAAGAAGTAGTATTAGCATTAGACAGCATGACACAGCCTATGTCATTAAACGATACTATATATAACGATGGTGGCGATTGTATTTTAGTAATGGATAAATTAAAAGATGAAGTAAACGAAGCTGAGATAATGACAAATAAAATAGCAATAAATCAAATATTAGATAGATTAAGTGAAAAAGAAAGATTTGTAATTGAAAAAAGATATTTTAAAAATAAAACACAAACAGAACTTGCAGAAGAATTAGGCGTTTCACAGGCACAAATTTCTAGAATAGAAAAATCTGCAATAGATAGGATAAGAAGAAAAATATATTGTTAATTTAATAAATACATTAAGTTTTATAAAATAATAATGGTTTTAAAAAATAATTTTATTGACAAAAGTTAAAGAAATGTTATAATATATGTGGATATAAAAAAAATATCCACATATATTTTGTATTAAAGGAGATTTAAAAATGTTAAACTTAAAACAAATAATAGAAGCAAGCAAAGGAAAATATATAAATGGAAATATGAATAAAATGATTTGTGGATATTCAATTGATAGTAGACTGATAAAAGAAGATGAATTTTTTATACCAATTGTTGGAGAAAAAACAGATGCACATAAATATATATTAACACTTATTGAAAAGAAAATATCAGGTTTTTTTATACAAAGTTCTAATAAAGAAAAAGAAGATATTATACAAAAAAGTATAAATATAAACAAAGATATATGTATAGTAGAAATAGAAAATTCTGAAAAAGCGTTATATCAAATAGGAATGCATAATAGAAAATTACATATGAATATACCAGTTGTTGCTGTTACAGGAAGTGTTGGCAAAACTTCAACAAAAGAAATGATTGCAAGTATATTAGAAACACAGTTAAATGTTATTAAAACATATAAAAATTTTAATGGTTATATAGGACTTTCATTAATGTTACTTAAACTTGAAAACCAAGATGTTGCAGTATTAGAGCACGGTATAGATAGAATTAATGAAATGAATGAACTATCACTTGCTTCAAAACCTGATATATCAGTAGTTACCATGATAGGAACATCACATATAGGAATATTTGGGAGCAGAGACGTTATATTTAATGAAAAGTTAAATATAACAAATTATATGAAAGATAATGCAATATTAATATTAAATGAAGATGACAAATATTTAAAATCATACAAAAATGAGAGATTAAAAATAAATGAATATTCTATTAATGATGTTAATAATATAAATATAGTAGAAAATTCTACTGAATTTAATACAAAAATATATAATGAAAATGTAAACGTTATAATAGATGAAATAGGAAAACATAACATATATAATTCATTAGCAGGTATAAAAGTAGCAGAAAAATTTAATATAAGTAAAGATAATATTTTAAAAGGAATAAAAAACTATAAAAATTTTGAAAGAAGATTTCAAAAGATATTATTAAAAGATAATATACAAATTATAGATGATACATATAATGCTAGTATTGATTCTATGAAATCAGGAATTATTGCTTCTGGAAATATATCTTCATTTAGAAAAATAATAGTTTTAGGAGATATGTTAGAACTAGGAAATTATAGTAAAGAATTACATGAAGATGTTGGAAAAATATTTAAAGAAGAAAAAGTTGATATTTTATATACATTTGGAAAAGAATCTAAATATATAGCAAATGAAGCTAAAAAATATATAACTAATGTAAAATATTTTTCTGATTCTGATAAAGAAGAATTAATTAAAGATTTGATTGAAAATATATGTCCTAATGATTTAATATATTTTAAAGCTTCTAATGGAATGAAATTTAATGAAATAATAGAAATAATAAAAACTAAGTATTTATAGTAATACTTAGTTTTTTTATTCATAATATGTATAAGGTGATGCTTATGTCTAGGGGGCTTGATTTTAAACAAAAAGAAGTTATAAATATAAATGATGGAAAAATACTAGGATTTGTTGTTGACGTAAATGCTGATTTTCAAACAGGAGAAATAAATTCAATTATTGTAGCTCAAGCAGGAAAGTTATTTGGAAATATATTAGGTAAAAACAATGTAACTGTGCCATGGGAAAAAATAAAAAAAATAGGTGAAGATGTAATTTTAATAGAAATTTAATAAATGAAACACTAATTTGTCAAAAAAAGAAGAAATTTAGCAAAAAATGTTGACAAAATAAAAATTAAATGTTAAT
>JAVVTJ010000021.1:0-16167 GCA_036653755.1 Clostridia bacterium | reverse complement strand
TAATATTCTCTTTTAATTAATTTCATATCATTACCTCACTTATATAATATATGATACCATTTTCATTCATAAAAGTCAAATTTTTGTTTCTTTTTTGGAATGAAAATATATTTTTTTTAAAAAAATAAAAAAAAAGCGAGTATATATACTTTTTAAATCATATATATACCCTAGTTTAAATTTACCTTTTTCATTATAACTAAACTAAACTAAACTAAACTAAACTAAATTAAATTAAATTAATAATTATAATTACTCTGGAAGGATAAAGTTCCTTTAAAACTAATACTCATTGTATGTATTCCTTAAAATACATAATCTAGATACACATATTAGAGCGCAGGACGAAAACCGATGTTATCGTTGCTATTGCTGACATCGTTGTTGTTACGGTTGCCGGCTGGATTGCTAGCACCATCGTTGTTGTAGTTGCCACCACGGATAACCCTGTTAGTAGAGTTCGCCTTATATAACCTTACCCTATAATATTTATTTCTGAATAAATTTTCTAAATTTTTATTAAACTTTTATTTTTTTTAAAATTAAAAATACTTATTCAAAATATTACCAATATTTGCATATTTAATATATCCAATATGACCACATAATAACCTACTCACATCTTTAAAATCAATCAAATTATTAGTTATTTTATACCTTATATATTTTATCTTCTTAATTAACTTCTTTCTTCCTGTAACTCTTATCTTAACATAATCTTTATTTATTTTATATCCACAAAAATTAACACCTTGTGATATTTTAAAAATACTTGTTTTTTTATTTAATTTCAAATGTAACTTATCATTTAAAAAAACAATAATTTCATTTAAAAAATACTTAGCTTCTTCCTTAGATTTACAAATACATAAACTATCATCCATATATCTAAAATAATATCTACACCCCAACTTATGTTTAACAAACTGATCAACTTCATTCAAATATATATTAGCAAACATTTGAGAGCTATAATTACCAATTGGTATAGATACACCTTCTACTTCATCATACATACTACTAGAATTTAATATACTTTTTGTAAATAACAAAAAATCTTTATCATATACTTTTTTTTGTATAATATCAAACAAAATATTTCTATCAATATTTTGAAAATATTTAGCAATATCCATCTTTAAAATATATCCATTAATATATCTATCATCTCTACTTACATTACATAAACTTCTTCTTACATCCCTCATACATTTATGCATACCCTTACCTATAATACAAGCATAACTATTATTTATAAAAGTAGGAACAAAAATAGGTTCTATAAATGACTTAACATACCAAGTATGAACAATCCTATCTCTAAAAGAAGCCGCTAATACTTTTCTACATTTAGGTTCATAAACATAAAACAACTTATACTTACTAAAAACATATTTGTTACTTTTCAAATCATTTAAAATACTATTTAAATAATCTTCAAATCTTAAACCAAACTTAATAACATCATCTCTATATCTTTTACCTTTTTTAGATAATAAATATGAATCATATAACAAAGAATAACTTATTTTTGACTTAAAAATATCATTAAACTTACTTCCCATAATTTATACCAATAGCCTTAACATATCCTCCGATCATTTTACCTAATTCATTTAATAACTCAATACTATAACTATACTTTTTTAGATCAATATATTTATTTTTATACATAATACGTATAAAAATCCTTTGCATACTTATTTCACTATCAATTTTATTTATATAATCCATCCTATATTTAATATTAACTTTATTTAAATACATAATATTTTCAAAACAAGAATAAATAACACATTTAAATTCATTACCAATATTAAACTTCTCTGTTTTAGGTAATTTATTTAAAATATTAAAAACATACTCAATATATATTTCATATTTAGGTATTAATTTTAAATAACTATTTTCCAATATAATCACCATTTTTATCTAACATATTATCAATTAAAATTTTCTCTATTTTATTATCTTCTTTTATATTATTTACAAACTCTAAAAAAGTCATAAAACTTTTCCTTTCTCCAAAACAACATTTTAATAAAAAGACTAAAACATAGTTTTTTGGATTACTTTTTTTAAAGTCTACCCTGAATTTGCTGCGAGACTTCATTCCATTTTAATTCATCATTTTTGCAGTTTATCTATGGTATTACAGCCCCGCAGCAAATTCAGGGAGCTTCTTGATTAGACCCTAAATACCTCCATTAATTAATAGCACCTTTTTTAGTTCATCTGGTAATGCTACAGACCATCTAATTCATTTTTTTAGTTTTTTAAAGTCTACCCCGAATTTGCTGTGGGACTTCATTCCATTTTAATTCATCACTTTTGTAGTTTATCTATGGTATTTACCCCCACAGCAAATTCGGTAGACCTCTTGATTAGACCCGAAGTACCTCCATTTATTAATAGTACCTTTTTTAGTTCATCTGATCAGGGGACAGTGCTACAATAATCATTTGGTTCATTTCATTCACCATCTGATTATTTTATGTAAAGCGCAGGACGAAAGCCACAGTAATCGTAGCTATTGCTGACAACGTTGTTGCTACGGTAGCCGGCTGGAGAGCTAGCACCAACGCTGTAGCAGCAGCAACCACGGAAAACCCTGTAAGCAGAGTACGCCTCCATTGTCCACTCCCAATCGTTTCCTGCCATATCGTATATGTTATTTAATTTGTATGCTGTGCTTGCTCCTGTTACTTTTAATGAGTCAGTATAATTTCCTTTATTTGTTGAATCTGTTGGATATACTGTATCTTTTATTCCATAATTTTTTATAAACTCAAGTGCTGCATCCCATTGTACTCCATATATTAATGTTGACTGTATATCTGTATTTGTTTTATACATACTTCTTGCTACTGTTACTGCTCCATTTCCAGGATTTGCTATATCATTATTTGTTCCCCATGGTATAAAGTTCCATGGACTTACTCCTGGTTTTGATACTGGTTTTATTGTTCCATTATATACTGTACCGTGATTTGATGTTGCAGGTGATGTTATATTTGGAAGTCCTGCCTCATATCTTGCTATATAATATCCTCCATATTTTTGTACACTTGTATATATTGCTGATAGTTCTGGCTGCGCTTTATCTTCTATGCACTGTGCTACTGTCACTCCTTTGTTATATTCTACTCTATTAAAATTACTAAAATTTGCTACTGGTATCCATACAAATTCATTTCCATTATTATTGTCTTTTATAACTAGTCCTGTTGCTACTTCTGTTTCTCCTGATACTGTTGATTTACTAAATCCTACTGGTATGTATGGTTTATCCCATGTTGATACTGTTGTTATATTTATTGCTTTTTCTGTTGAATAATTTCCAGCATTATCTTTTGCTCTTGCTTTTATTGTATATTGTGTATTTTGTGTTAATGAAGTAAATTGTTTATTTCCTGTTATTGCTGAGCTATATAATCCTCCATTTATGCTATATTCATATCCTATTATTCCACTTTGATTATCTGTACTTCCTACTGCTTGAACTGTTATACTATTTGATGTTTTTGTTATTTCTGTTATATTTGTTATTGCTGTTGGATTTGTTTTATCTATTTTTGTTACATTATATGAGTTTTCTCCTATTGCATCATCTAATAAAGTATTATATACTCTTCCATATACTGTTACATTTGTATCTACTGTAACTATATTTGTATATTTATTCCAATTTCCACTTCCTATTTTATATTGTAATTCATATCCCACTGGTATATTTGCATGGCTTATTGTTATTGTTACATTGTTTTTTGTCCATTCTGATGTATTTGGTGATACTGATACTTTTCCTGATATATTTGTTGTACTTGTATTTTTTTCATATACTGTTGAATAATTTTCTACTTTATCTTTTGCTCTTGCTTTTACTACTACATTTGTTCCTGCTTTTATTCCTGTAAATTCATGTGTTGTTGTTTTAGCTGATGTCCATGTAGCGCCATTATTTATGGAATATTCATATCCTATTATTCCACTTTGACTGTCTGTACTTCCTAATGCTTGAACTACTATACTATTTATATTATTTGTTATTGTTATATCTGTTGGTATTGTTGGATTTGTTTTATCTATGTTTGTTACATCATATGGATTTGCTCCTATTTCATCATTTAACACAGTATTATATAGTCTTCCATATACTGCAACATTTGTATCTACTGTAACTGCACTTGTATATTTAAGCCAATTTCCACTTCCTATTTTATATTGTAATTCATATCCCACTGGTATATTTGCATGACTTATTGTTATTGTTACATTGTTTTTTGTCCATTCTGATGTATTTGGAACTAATGATACTAGTTCATTTACTCCTTTTGTTGTTATTTGATTCATATGTGATATTGATTCTAATTCATTTGTTTTTGCTTTTACTTCTATTATATATTCTGTTCCTACTTTTAAGTTTTCAAATGTGTGTGTACTTTCTGGTTTTGTTATCCATTCTTCTACATTTATTCCTACTCCTGTTATTTTATACATATATCCTATTATTCCAGATGTACTATCCATTGTTACTTTTGCTGTTATTGCTGTTTCAGTTGATGTTAGCTCTACTGTTTTTACTACTGGCAAGTCTCCTACTTTTATTTGTGCTTCTATTGCCCATTGTATTTGTTCTTTTGTAAATTTACTTGCGTTTATTGTTAATCTTCCTTCTGTTATATATACTTTTCCATCATATTTACTTCCTTTTAGTTGCTCCATATATTTATATAACTCATCACTACTTGTTATTTTTTTGCTCATTATATTGTTGTCTGTTATATATCCTTTTGTTATTGATAACAGTACTTGTTCATCTAAACTTTTAAGTTCACTTTTAAATGATGCCTCATTTGCTTCATTTATTGGATTGTTATTTGTTAAAGACAGTATTACTGCTCCTGCTAATATTATTATGACGATTATTGTTACTACAAGTACTATTAAACTTATTCCTCTTTTTTTCATATCTTTTTTACCTAACCTTTCTTTTGTTTTATTCTTTACTTTTTAAAACTTTTTATACCTTTTTTCAAAATACATATTTAGTATTTTTCATATCTTTCTACCTCATCTTTCGTTTTATTTTTTACATAATTATATATATTAAAATGCAAAAAAACAAACAAAAACAAAGTTAAATAACGATTAATTTAACCTTTTTTTTGTTTGTTTTATACCTTTTTATGAACTTTATTTTTTTATCTAATATATATATTGTGTGTACAGTATCAACGTTTATCCATGCTTTAAGTGACATAATGTCTATATTCATACTAACACAACCTTTCTTTTACAACTATATTTTACAACATATTTTTTTTTTTTGCAATAGTTTTTATATATTTTCTACATTTTTAATACTTTTGTAATATTACTGTAATATTACATTTCTTTATTTTCAAAGTAAATTAGAATATTTTATTAATATACACTATATTTAAGTATACTATTTAATATATAAAAAAGAGTATAAATAAATAAATTTATACTCTTTTTTGAATCTATATTAGTTATTTAATATAGATGGATTAGTAACTCCGTCACTAGAATAATTATTTTTATTGTTATACCAGTTGAAAAGTTCTTCTCCATATTTCCAGTATTGTGAAAGTATACTTACAACATAGGGATAAATAGATCCAGAAAGATCATAAATATTAGCATTATGAGATGTAGAATCAGCAATATCTATTAATTTAGCTCCTTGTGATAGTTTATATTGCATATATTTCGCCCACTGCCGTGCATATGATACTATACCACTATTGTTACCACTATTACTAACAAACTTATCCCAGTTAGTAGAGGCTACAATATCTTTGAACTCCATTTCTGTAGTTTTATCAATATGAATAACTTCATTTATGATAGCTTTACGTGTAGTATCTGTTTTTTTCTTTTTTCCGAGTTTGGCTGCATATTCAGGTGTTTTCATATGCTTAATATGATTTTCTTCCATTTTTTGTGTCCATTGTTCAAGTATTTTTTCTGTTGTACTATTTTCTGGTGTTACTGTAATGTCTGCTCCATTAAAAGTGAATTTGATAGCTTTTAAACCTTTAAAGTTTGAACCTTCTTCAAAACAACCAGCAATTGATTCAGCAAATGATTGAATTGATGTACCCGCCATTACTTCTAGAATCATAATACCATTTTTAAATTCTACCATTTCAAAATCTTCACCATCGGAAGTTTCAAAAAACAAAGATCCAATATACGAGACTTCTTGAAATTTAACTATTGTTGCCATAATATTTACCTCCAAAAATTTTTTTAGAAATACAACTAATACCATAAATTTAATGGTATTTTTTTATATTATTTACATTATTAATTATACCATTTTTTAAGTTAAAAGTCAATTTAAATTATAGCTTAGTTTACATTATGAAAATAATTATTTTAAACTTTTTTTATAACTATATTATTGTCAATATATGAAACATTTATTTTATCTCCATTTAATATATTTTCATCTAATAACTCATTTGCAAATTTATCTTCTATATTACTTTGAATACATCTTCTAAGTGGTCTTGCTCCATATGTATTATCAAAGCCTATTTTTGCTATATATTCAATAACATTGTCTTCAAATGTAACTGATATATCTTTTTTATTTAATCTTTTTTCAAATTCATTTAGCATTAATCTAACTATTTTTTTAATACTATCTTCACCTAATTTTTTAAATACAATTATTTCATCTAATCTATTTAAAAATTCAGGTCTAAATACTTTTTTAATTTCACTCATTACTTCAGATTTTGTTTTTTCATAATCTTTAGAAGTATCTTCTTTAGAAGCAAATCCCATAGTTTTATTTTCTGTTATACTTCTTGCTCCAATGTTAGATGTCATTATTATAACTGTATTTTTAAAGTTAACTACTCTACCATTAGAATCTGTAAGTCTTCCATCTTCTAATATTTGAAGTAACATATTAAATACATCAGGATGTGCTTTTTCTATTTCATCAAATAAAACTATACTATATGGTTTTCTTCGTATTTTTTCTGTTAATTGTCCGCCATCTTCATAACCTACATATCCAGGAGGTGAACCTATTAATTTAGATACACTATGTGGTTCCATATATTCAGACATATCTAGTCTTACCATTGAATTTTCAGTTCCAAATAAATTTTCAGCTAAAGCTTTCGTAAGTTCTGTTTTACCAGTTCCAGTAGGTCCGAAGTAACATGAATGAACCTATTGGTCTTTTTTCGTCTTTTAGACCCATTCTTGCTCTTTTAATAGCCCTTGCCAATGAGTCTACTGCATCGTCTTGACCAATTACTCTTTTTTTAAGTTCTATATCTAATTCTTTTAATTTTTTAGTTTCTTCTAATCCAAGTTTTGTAATTGGTATTTTTGTCATACTAGATACTACTTCATATATATCTTGAACTGTAACTTTTATTTCTTCTTTACTTTCTTCTTTTTTCCATTTTAATTTAGCTTCTTCAATTTTTTCTTTTAATTTTTTTTCTTCATCTCTAACCTTAGCAGCTTTTTCAAAAGTTTGAGCAATAATTGCTTCTTCTTTTTCTTTATTTAATTTTTTTAGTTTATTTTCAAGTTCAACTATATTTTCAGGAGAAGTTATTGTTTTTAATCTAATTTTAGAACAAGCTTCATCTATGATATCTATTGCTTTATCAGGAAGAAATCTATCATTAATATATCTTACTGATAGTTCAACAGCTGATTTAATAGCATCATCTGTTATCTTAACTTTATGATGTGCTTCGTATTTATCTTTTAATCCTTTTAATATTTCAATTGTATCTTCACTGTTTGGTTCATCAATCATAACAGTTTGAAATCTTCTTTCTAATGCACTATCTTTTTCTATATATTTTCTATATTCATTTATAGTTGTAGCACCAATAATTTGTACTTCTCCTCTAGAAAGTAGTGGTTTTAAAATATTTGCAGCATCCATTGCTCCTTCTGCTGAACCTGCACCTATTATTGTATGAAGTTCATCTATAAACAATATAACATTACCCGCTTTTTTAGATTCATTTAAACATTTTTTTAATCTTTCTTCAAAATCTCCTCTGTATTTAGCTCCAGCTATCATAGCTGACATATCTAATGATACAACTCTTTTATTTTTTAAAATATCAGGAACTTTTGACTGAGTTATATATTCAGCTAAACCTTCAACAACAGCTGTTTTACCAACACCTGGCTCGCCAATTAAAACTGGATTATTTTTTGTTCTTCTACTTAATATTTGAATTATTCTACTTACTTCTGTATCTCTTCCTATAACTGGATCTAGTTTATTTTCTTTTGCCATAGAATTTAAATCTTTAGAATAACTATTTAAGGTAGGAGTATTTGAGTTTATATTAGTATTTACACTTGAATAATTATCAGCAGAAGAATCATCACTAATTAATCTCATTAAATCTGCAAATATTTTTTGTGGATCTATATTACTATCTATTAATATACGTATTGCCATACTATCTATTTCTCTCATTAAAGCAAGTAATATATGTTCTGTACCTATGTAATTGTGATTAATTTTTTTTGACTCAATTATACTATTTTCAATTATTCTTTTTGCCTTAGGAGTAAAATCTATTTTTTTTATTTCTAATGTATCCATTATTCCATCTATTTTTATTATTTCTTCTCTTACATATTCTTCTGTTAAACCTTGTGATGTTAATATTTTAGATGCTAAACCTTCTCCTTCTGCAACTAAGCCATATAATATATGTTCTGTACCTATAAAAGGATAATTATTTTTCAAAGAAAAATCTCTTGCAATATCTAAAACTTTTTGTGCTCTTTCTGTAAATTCATACATATTATTTTACCTTCTTTCTGATATACTCTGCTCTTTGTATATTTTCTTCGTAATCATTTAACTGTAATTTTGTATTTATTTTTAAACTACTACCACTTATATTTTTCATAAGTTCATTTATATCTTCTAATTTTATATTATCAATTAATCCTAAACTAATTCCAACTCTTATTTTTGATAAATTTTCCATTGCTTCTTCATATGATAAATATCTTGCATATTTTAATGTTCCATATGATTTAAATATATTATCTTCAAACATAATATTTTGTTTTAATAACAGCTCTCTTGCTTTTTTTTCTTGTGATATAACATAAGAGATAACAGATTTTAAATTAGATATTAATGTATCATCACTTTCTCCAAAACTACTTTTATTTGAAAGCTGAAACATATCTCCATATCCTGCTGTATTTTCTCCATATAATCCTCTAATTAATACACCAGCTTCTAATATATTTTCAACTATTTTATTTAACTTTTTTAATTTTACTAAACCTGGTAAATGAACCATAACAGATATTCTAAGTCCACTTCCTATATTAGTTAAACAACTTGTTAAATATCCATATCTTGAATCATTTGCATAATCTAAATTTAAAGCATATTCTTCTTTTTTAGCATTATTATATACATTATCAATATCTAATCCATCACCAAATGCTTGAAGCCTTATATGATCTTCTTCATTTACCATAATTACTATACTACTATCTTTATTTATTACAATAGCTGAATTATTATTTTTAGCTAAATCATATGAAATTAAATGCTTTTCAACTAATGTTAAAATTGTATTTTCATCCATATCTTTTAATCTTAAAAAATTAAAATCATTACTTATATTACTTTTCACTAATTTATTTACTTTTTCAGTTTCTTCTTTATTCATATTATTAGGAAACTTAAAACCTTTTATATTCCTTGCAATTCTAACTCTTGTAGAAATAACATATTCAGATTGATTAAGCAAATTACTCACCCTCTATCTTTTTAATTCTATCTCTTATAACAGCTGCTTCTTCATAATTTTCATTTTTTATATCTTTTTCTAATCTATCTTTTAAAACTTTTATATCTGTTATATTAGAAACTTCTTCATCTTTTTTATTATATGTTTTATTACTTTCTTTTTTATTTGAATAATCTTGTAATAATTTATGTCTATTTTTTCCATACATTTTAGATAGTAATGAATCTATTCTATCACTAAAAGCATTATAACAATTATCACAACCAAAAAAACCAGTATTTAAATAATCATCAAAAGTATATGAACATTTATCACATACAGTATCTAGGTAATCATTTTCATATAGCTCTTTTGGATGATTACTTACAAAGAAAGATAACATATCTGGAAAATCAATTAAATTAAATTTTTCAGCACATTTACTACATAACATTACTTCTTTTTGTTTACCATTTATATTTTCATAATATTTAACATTTGCATCATTTTTATTACAATTTTGACATTTCATAAAAAACCAACTCCTTTATATTATATTTAAAAGCAAACATTTAAAAATATTTGCCCTTACTATATCTTTTTTTGACTTATCTACATTTTCTAAACTTTTATCAGATATAGCGACTTTAATTAATTTAGCAATCTTTTCATCTAGTACATTATATATCATAAGATTGTTTAAGTAAATATCTGCGACATTTTGCGACATTTTACTATCCATCTTTTGTATAATTTCTTTTAAGTAATCAGATTCATTTAAATCTATTTTACTTATTTTAATATATCCATTACCACCTCTTTTACTTTCAACAAAAAAACCAAGCTCTGGTATAAACCTAGTAGAAATAACATAATTTATTTGTGAAGGTACACAACTAAAATGACTTGCTAAATCATTTCTTTTTACCTCAACAAAATCATTATCTGTAAATAACTCATGTATATATTCTTCAATAATAGTTGATAAATTCACTTAATCGCCTCCTTAAATATATTAGTCTAACTTTGACTATCTTTGATTATTATATCACCACAAAAATATCGTGTCAAGTATTTTTTTAAAAAATAATATAAAAAGTATATAAATTAGCACTCAAAATGTATAATACAAAAATTATTACTTATAATATAATTATACTATTAATAATTATTCCTTATAAATAGTTTTTCATATAAAAGTGCTATTATTACAATTACTGTAATAATAGCACTTTTTAAAAATTTGTTTTAATATTATTCAATAGTATTTACAATACCTAGATCTATACCTATTTGAATTATATCTTTTATTAATTTTTCATTTAAAGTTTGAAATTTATTAAATATATTATTTAATTCTATTTTAGTTATATCTTTAATATCAACACTTTCTGTAAAATTAGGTTTAGTTATACTTTCAACAATTTTGAAATTATTTTCACATTTTAAATTAAGTATTCCATATGTTTTATCTGCATTAATTATTAAATTTAATCTTTGATTCATTTCTTTATTATTTATTTTATTTGTATCAATTTTTAAATTTCCTTTTATTTCATCCATACCTGCAAGTCTTACAACATAATCTAAATCAGTATTTTTTTCATTTAATTTTCCTTTTATATCAAAACTTGTATTTTTTCCAATTGAAGTTGTTATATCATATATATTTTTAGATATATTTTTAATATTTGATTCTGCTACTAATTCATTATTTTTGTAATATGATATACATTCATCAAATTTTATTGATTTATATGTTGTATATTGTAACACTTCTTCTATGATATCTATAATTTTAAGTTCCTGCCTTACGGTAGTATTAAATATTCCATTTGTATATATAATATATTCTGCAACAATTTCATTTTTTTCAGTTGTTTCTTTTTTAATTTTTTCTAATTCTAAATTAATATTATTTTCAAATTCAGTTATATTTTTATACTTATTTGAAAATAATTTAAACGTTATTTGTTTTGCTTTTTCATTATTAAGTATTTTATTTAATAAACTTTGTTCTAATTTATTCATATATTTATTATCCATTTTAAAAGTAATTTTATTTACATCTATTTTTTCTTCATCAATTGTTATATCAGTTGATATTCTTGTAATATTTTTTTCATCAATTGAATTTTTAATACAATTTTTTAAGATATTCATCATATATCTAATTTCTTCTATTTTAATATTAGATGAAACTGTTTTAAATACATCTTCTAATTCATCAGATTTTGTATTTAATTTTATATATTTATCATAATAATCTTTTATTTGTAAATACATATCATTATTATTTAAATGTACGTCTGCATTTATATTATTATAACTAATATTTGCATTTATATATTTATTTTGTATATCTGAATTTACATTAGTTTCTATATATGAAGAATTAATTAAATTTTCTAATTTATCTAAATTAACAGTTTTTTTAAAACTATTAGAAAATTTAATATTTGGAGAAAATTTTCCTTTTATTACTAATTTTTTATCTAAAAAAGCATTAACAATTTCAGATTTTTCTGTTTCTTTAAGAAAATTATCAGCTATTTCAAACATATATCCTATTGTAGCTTTTATTCTAAAATTTGGATTATTTATTATAACAAAATATGTACTAATACTAGTTATAACAATTAAAACAAATATAATTATAATACCAATTATTACTTTTTTACTTTTTAACTTATTCATAACAGCACCCCCATTTATTTATTATATTATATATCAATATACTATTTTTTTCAATTTATAATGTATTTTATTTAAAAAAATAGCAAAAAGTTGTATAAATATATGCATTTATACAACTTTTGTAATATTATTGTAATATTTAAGCCTCGGTATTCATAAAATCTTTTAATCTTTTACTTCTACTTGGATGTTTTAATTTTCTTATAGCTTTAGCTTCTATTTGTCTTATTCTTTCTCTTGTTACTTGAAATTCTTGACCTACTTCTTCTAATGTTCTCATTCTTCCATCTATTAAACCAAATCTAAGTTTTATAACCCTAGCTTCACGTGGTGTTAATGTTTCCATAACATCATCTAAATGTGTTCTAAGTAATATATCTGCTGCTTGATCTGATGGAGATGGAGCTTCTTCATCTTGTATAAAATTTCCTAAAACAGTTTCATTTTCATCTCCAACTGGAGTTTCAAGTGATATTGGTTCTTGAGCAATTTTTAATATTTCTCTTACTTTTTCAACTGGCATTTCAACTTCATTTGCTATTTCTTCTGGTGAAGGTTCTCTTCCTAACTGTTGAAGTAAATGTCTTGAAGTACGTATTAATTTATTTATAGTCTCTACCATATGTACAGGTATACGTATAGTTCTAGCTTGATCTGCAATAGCTCTTGTAATTGCTTGTCTTATCCACCATGTAGCATAGGTACTAAATTTATATCCTTTTTTTAAATCAAACTTTTCTACTGCTTTTATTAAGCCCAAATTACCTTCTTGAATTAAATCAAGAAAATGCATTCCTCTTCCTATATATCTTTTTGCTATACTTACAACAAGTCTTAAATTAGATTCAACTAATTGTTTTCTTGCATCCATATCACCATCTGCCATTTGCTGTGCTAATCTACTTTCTGTTTCATAATCAAGCAACGTTGTATTACCAATTTCTTTTAAAAATAACTTAACTGGATCATCTGTATTTAAATTATCCATAAAAGAAAAATCACTTACTTCATCAAATAATATATCTTTTTCAATTTCACTTAAATCTTCTATATTTGGTTCTAATTCTAATTCAGGTGCAGATGAAACAATTCCTGCTTTTCCAGGAGATGCAACTTCTATATCAGCTGGCTCAATATCATCTAAGTCAAGATCTTCCTCTTTTTCTTCTCTTACTTTTTCTTCTTCACTTGCTTCCTTTATCTCTTTTATTTTTGATCTATCTTCAACTAAATGTATTCCAGATCTTTCTAATTCTTCGTAAAGTTTAGAAACATTAGCTGGCGTAAATGTTTTATCTTCTAAAAAATCAATTACATCTTTATATGTAATATATTCTTCTTTTTTATGTTCTTCTACAAATGAATTAATATGTTTTAAATATGTTGGTATTTCTTCCTCTTTTATTTTTTTAGCACGCTTAACTTTTGTAGGTGCTTTTACAACCTTTTTAATTATTTCTTCATTATTTACTTCTTCATTATTTTTCTTAACCATATTACTTATTTTCTCCTCCTAATATTATTTTAATTTACTAAGTTCAATTAAAATCTGATTTAATTCAAACTGTAAAATATCTTTCTCATCTTGAGATATATCCTCTCCAAGTCTTGTTAATATCTCTATTCTTCTTGATGAAAGTTTATCTTTTTTAATGTAAGTTAGTACATCACAAAGTAACTTGTCTTTTCCAATAACTGACATATCAATATATAACACATCAGTAAGTTCTTTTACAAGTATTTCATCAGTTGTTTTTGATAATATATCTATTTTATTTATATCAAATTCTTTAGAAAGAGATATAATATAGTTATATAGCATTTTTATTTCTTTATTTTTAAAAGTATTTTCTGAAATGTTTATAGCAAGTTTTTCTTGTATTTTAATATCTTTACATATCATAAGAGCTATTATATATTGCTCTATTTTTTTCTTAACATTAACATTTGCATTAATTTTTTTAGATACCTCGCTTAAATTAACAATTTTTACTTCATCTTTTTTATTTATTTTTTTATCAATTTCATTTATAATTGGACCTCTTCCAATTTTATATTTACTTGCAATTTTGTCAATATATATGTCTCTTTCTATATTATTATCAATTTTAGCTAATATATTTGCTACACCATTTAAAAACTTTATTTTACTATCAATATTATTTATATCTAAATCTTTTTCAAGTTTTGAAACTTTAAATTCAACCAAAGACATACTATTTTCTAAACAATTTTTTAATCTTTCAGGTCCACATTTATTTACATATTCATCAGGATCTTTTATATCTTCTTTATCTAATTTTAATACTTTAACATTTAATCCTTTTGATATTAATATATCAAGTCCTCTAAGCGTTGCATCTTGCCCTGCTCCATCACTATCATACGCAATTATAACATTATCTGTAAACTTTTTAATAAGTCTTGCTTGATCTATTGTAAGTGCTGTACCGAAGTGAAGCTACAACATTAGTAAAACCATATTTTTGAAGAGAAACAGCATCCATATATCCTTCAACAATAATTATGTTATTTAATTTTTCTCTTCTAGCAAAATTTAAAGCATATAAATGTTTACCTTTATAGTATACTATATTTTCTGCTGAATTTAAATACTTAGGCATAGATTTATCTAAAACTCGTCCACCAAAAGCAATTACTTTATCTCTAACATCAAATATTGGAAATATAAGTCTAGAAAAAAATCTATCATATAGTTTTCCATTTTCATTTTCAAGTATTATTCCAGAAGCTAATAACTCATCCTTAGTATAACCTTTTTCTGTTAAATATGTATATAAAGGAATTTTACCACTACCATATCCAAGTCCAAATTTTATAATTGTGTTTTTATCTAGATTTCTATTATTAACATAATTTTTAACTAAATTATCATCTTCATCTAATTTATCTATTAAATTTTTATGATAATACATAGCAGCATCTTTATTTATATTATATATAACATCTTTTAAATCTTTGTTAGTTTCTCTTTTTGAATATGAACTTGTTATATATTTATTTAAATCAATATGTGCTCTACCAGCTAAAAACTCAACAGCTTCTATAAATTCCATATTTTCTATTTTCATTATAAAATAAATAACATTTCCACCAGCTGAACATCCAAAACATTTATATATTTGCTTGTCCATAGAAACACAAAAAGAAGGTGATTTTTCTTTGTGGAACGGACATAAGCCCATATAATTTCTTCCACTTTTAGTAAGAGTCACATATTCAGATACAACTTCTACAATATCATTTTGAGATATTACTTCCTCAATTAATTCATCTGAATAATATGCCACTTAAATTCACCTTCCTTTTTTTATTATGAATTAAGTAATTTAATTCTCTCATCTCTATTTAAATACAAATTTGAAGTATTTATTATTGAAATAAGTATTAGTAACATTGATATAATATGAGAATATATATATACATTTAAACCAAACAAAGAATAAAATGTAACTAATAATATAAATAACATTTTAATAATTGTAGATTTTGTATCATATCTTCTTCTTAAAATTACTGTTAATATTTCTATAAATAATATATATATTGATAAAGTTAAAAAATATCCTTTTGAAGTATTAACTAAATTCTTAAAATTTAATAAAATTTCATTAATTTGTATATTTTTATTTATATAAATTTTTTATATATTTTCATTATT
>JAVVTJ010000020.1:0-16473 GCA_036653755.1 Clostridia bacterium | reverse complement strand
ATTATACACTAAAAAAATTAAAAAGTCAATAAAAAATATTTTAGGCAAACTCGGGTGGGATAGCTTTGTGACAAATTGATTCATGCGTACGGCGTAAGGTGCTATTTTAGCATGCTAACTCCAGTGCCCCTGGACACAATAATTATACCCTCCATATGACCTATTGTCAAACAATTTTAAATAAATTTATACATTAGACAAAACTAGTAGAAATTCGACAAATTTAATATATGCCTATTTACTAATTGCTACAATACTTTAAATTTTACAAAGCTATCCCTAGGGCATTGATATATGACTTTCTCTGTGATATAATATTTCAAGATACAAATTAGAAAACGGAGATGTATATATGATATTACAAGAAATTATTGGTAAAGCAAGAAGAGCAATTGAAGATTTTGATATGATTCAAGATGGTGATAAAATAGCAGTAGGTTTGTCTGGTGGTAAAGATAGCATTGCTCTTCTTCATACACTTTTTTATTTAAAAAAGTTCTATTCTAAAAAATTTGAATTAATGGCAATTACTATTCATCCTGGAAGTGATACTTTTAAAACAGATAAATTAGAAGAGATGTGCAAAAAGTTAGAAATAGAATATGTTGTATATAATTCAGATATTGCAAATGTAGTATTTAATATACGTAAAGAAAAGAATCCTTGTTCTTTATGTGCTAATATGAGAAGAGGTATGTTAAACAGTTTAGCTACTGAATATAACTGTACAAAAATAGCGTTAGGACACCATATGGATGATGTTATGGAAACATTTTTGATGAGCCTCTTTTTAAATGGAGCAATTCATACATTTGCTCCTGTTACATATTTATCAAGAAGTAATGTTAAAACAATACGTCCTTTAATTTATGTTGAAGAAAAAATTATTAGAGCTGCCGCAAGAGAAAATAATTATCCAGTTATGGGAAAATGTTGCCCGGCTGATGGATTTACAAAAAGAGATTATATGACCAATTTACTTAAAACATTAAAAAAAGATATACCAGGTGTAAGAGCTCACGTATTTGGTGCTATACGAAGATCTAAAATTAATGGATGGGATAAAAATATAAAAGAAGAACTTTAAAAAATAAAAATATTGGGGCACAAATCTACCCCAATATTTTTTTACATTTTATTTGGAACTTCAATTCCAAGTAATTTTAATCCTTTTTTAATTACTATACCTACACTATATACTATTTTTAATCTTGCCTCTTTAATATTAATATCTTCTACTAATATTGAATTATTGTTATAAAATACAGAAAAACTACTTGCTATATCTATAATATATCTTGCAACTACGGATGGCTCATAAGTTTGTGCTGCTTCATATATAACAGACTCAAACTCTCCCAATAATTTAATAAGTTTTACTTCATCTTCATTAAAAATATAATTTATATTATCAATAGTTTTAACATCAATTCCAGATTTAACTATTAAACTATTTATTCTTGCATATGTATATTGAATATATGGACCTGTCTCTCCATCAAATTTTAGTATATCATCTAAATCAAATACTATATCTTTTATTTTATTATGCTTTAAATCATTAAATACTAATGCGCCTATTCCTATTTGACGACTAAGTAAATCTATATCTTCAATATCAGCTGATTTATCTATAATTATTTTTTTAGACTTAGCTATTGCCTCTTCTATTAAATCTTGCAAATATATTACTGTACCCTCTCTAGAAGACATTTTGCCAGTTTTAAGCCTAACCATTCCATAAGGTACATGTACTAAACCATTTGCATATTTTTCATCAACAATGTATTTAGCAACCTCAAATACTTGTTTAAAATGATGTATTTGTTCATATCCTGTAACATATATTGCTTTTGCAAAATCATAAGTTCTAGCTCTATATAAGACAGCAGCTAAATCTCTTGTAGCATATATTGTAGAACCATTAGATTTAAGTATTATACAAGGTGGTTCATTTTCTCCAAGCTTTACTACTTTAGCACCTTCACTTATTTCAAGTACACCTTTTTCATCTAAAATACTAACAACTTCATCCATCTTATCATTATAGAAAGCTTCACCATTATATGAATCAAATTTACAACCAATTAAATCATAAATTCTATTATACTCTTTTAAACTTATATCTTTAAAATATTGCCATAATAAAAGTAACTCTTCATTTCCTTCTTCTAACTTTTTAAAATTATTTCTAGCTATTTCAAAAATACCTTCATCTTCTTTGGCAAGTTTATTTATTCTTACATATATTTCAGATAAAGTATGTAATGGATCTTTTTCTATATCATATTCATCTTTAAATCTGTTATATCCTTCTATAAGAAGTCCAAACTGTCTACCCCAATCACCTAAATGATTTATTCCAATAGAGTTATATCCGAAGTTCGTTATATAAATTATATAATGCTCTACCAATAATTGTAGTTCTAAAATGTCCTAAATGAAATGGTTTAGCAATATTTGGAGATGAATAATCAATACATACATTTTGACTATTTCCTATATTTACAAATCCATATTTTTCTTTTTTACTTGATATTTCATTTAATATATTTTCACATAATTTTTCAGAATTTACGTAAAAATTAATATATCCTGCTACTACTTCAAATTTAGATATTCTACTATCTAAATTTAAATTTTGCAATATATCATTTCCAATATTAATTGGAGAATTTTTAAGCTGTTTTGAAAGCTTAAAACAAGGATATGCAATATCTCCCATAGTACTATCCTTTGGTTTTTCCAAAGTTAATAATACTTCATTATTAGAAATTTTTAAATTATATTTATTGCAAAGTATATCTGTTATCACATTTGCAATATATTTCTTTATTTCTTCCATTTTATATTCCTCCCATTTTTGCATAACTTTCAATTATGTTATATATTACTTCCTTATCATCATCAGTAGCTACTATATTTTTGATTAATTTTCCACATTTATTACATTTGTATATTATGACTTGACCTTTTTTACTTACTTCAATATTTATTGGAATCAATGTACCTTTACATTCATTTAATCTATCTCCTGGCGTAATATCTACATGAATTGAATGTAAACAATAATTACAATGATCTCTTGAAGTATACCCTAATTTTTCTACTTTTCTATTACAATTACAACATACAAAAGAATTATCATTTTTTACAAACATAAATTAAATCTCCATTTCTTTTATCCTATTGAAATAGGATTACGCACTACACTCACAGATACATCTTTTACTTTTATTTTATCATATTTTTCTAAATTTTCATATATTTTTTTAATAACATCATTAGATATTTTAGATTTTATAAGTATATTTATTCTATATTTATTATTTATCTTTTCTATATATGGAGATTTAGGAGAAAATATTTTATATAAATTATTTGAATCTTGCATTATATTATATAATTTATCTGATGCATTTTTCAAACTATAATTATCTTTAGATGATAATTGAATCAATATTAAATCAGAAAAAGGCGGATAATAAAATGCTTTTCTAAAATTTATTTCACAAGTATAAAAACTATTATAATCATGTGTTAAAGCACAATTTAATATATGATTTGTAGTATCAGTTGTTTCTATTACTGTTCTACCTTCTTTACTACCTCTACCCGATCTACCAGCTACTTGTGATATATTAGAATATGCATTTTCACTTGCTAAATAATCATTCATATTAAGCATCGTGTCTACTCCTAAAACTCCAACTAATGTAACATTTTCTATATCATGACCTTTACTTATCATTTGAGTTCCTATTAATACATTAATATTTTCATTTTTAAATTTTTCTAATATTTTAACATGTGAATCTTTAAGTATTGTTGTATCTCTATCCATTCTAATAGTTGTTATTCCAGGAATTAACTTTGAAAGTTCTTCTTCTATTTTTTGTGTACCAAAACTACTTTCTTTTAAATTATTACTACCACATATTGGACAAACAGATACATTTTTTTCTGCATGACTACAATAATGACAAAGTAACAAATTAGTTTTTTTATGATAAGTCATTGCAACATCACAATTACTACATTTAAATATATATGAACAATCTTTACAAGTTAAATATGATGAATAACCTCTACGATTTATAAAGAGCATTGTTTGCTCATTTTTAGATATATTTTTAATTATTTCTTCTTTTAATCTATTACTTATTATAGATGAATTACTTAAACTATCTATTTTTTTATCTACCATTATAACTTGTGGAAGTTTTGCACCATTAGGTCTATTTTTAAGTTCAAATAATTTTATTTTACCAGTTTTTGTTCTATAATATGTAGATACTTCAGGAGTTGCACTTCCAAGTAATAAAGTTGCATTATTTTCTCTTGTTATATATGCAGCAACTTCCTTAGTAGAATATCTAGGAACTTGCCCTGAATAATAACTTGAATCATGTTCTTCATCTATTATAACTAAACCTATGTTATCAAGTGGAGCAAATATAGCAGACCTTGCTCCTACTACTATTTTACTTTCTCCCATTTTTATTTTTATATATTCTTCTTTTCTCTGACATATAGTCATTCTACTATGTAAAACTGAAACAATATTTCCAAATCTAGATACAAATCTAGTTAATGTTTGATGTGTAAGAGATATTTCAGGGACTAATACAATAACTGTTTTACCTAACTTTAATACCTCTTCTATAACTTGAAGATATACTTCTGTTTTCCCACTACCAGTAACTCCAAAGAGTAAACATTGATTATGCACTCCAGATAAAACTAATTTATTAATACCATCAATTACTATTTGTTGCTCATCAGTAGCTTTAAGTTTACTACTTCTTTTAACATCTAAATCAATTAATTTATCTTGTTTTATATCTACTTTTTCCAATAAAATATATTCATTTTTCTCAGCAGTAGATATAACAGATTTTGTTATATTCAAACCATCTATTAAATCTGGAAGTGTAACATATTCATTATCAATTAAAAATTTAAGTAGTAATATTTGTTTTGCACTTTTTATTTTTCCTTGCATAATATCAGATAATATTTCTTCCTCTGATTTATTTAAAATGACTATTGTTTCTTGTTTTGCTTTTAATATTTTATTTGAATTTATATTATTAGTTCCAGGTGGAAGCATAAGTTTTAAGCAATCATAAACATTACAAAAATACATATATGCCATCCATTTTGCAAGTTTTAATTTTATATTATCTATATATGATATTTCATCTAATATACTATTTATTTCTTTTACTTTAAAATCAGGATTATAACTTAAATCTTCTATTTTAACTATAATACCTTCTTCAAATCTATCTTTTCCTCTTCCAAAATTTACTTTTACTCGTTTTCCAATAGAAATATCTTTTTCTATTTCTATTGGAACTAAATAATCATAAACTTTGTTTAATTTTTTTACAGAAGTGTTTATAAGGACTTTTATAATCACTTATTACCTCCCTAGCAATATTTTGCTATTAAATTATTTACTAATGGTAAAAATTCTTCTTTTAACTCATCTAATCTTTCATTTGTTTCAGCTTCAAATCTTATAGTAAGTTTTGGAGTTGTATTAGACATTCTAATAATTGCAAATGAATCATCAAATTCAGGTCTTGCTCCATCTACTGTATTTGTATTATATCCTTTATCTAAACAATATTTTATTACTTGTTCTACAATGAATGCTTTTTTTTCATCAGTAGCTTTTATTTTAAGTACTGGTGTTGAATAATATTTTTTAAGAGTAGACACAATTTCTGATAATGTTATAGTTTCATTATCAATAATTTCAATCATTCTTAAACCTGCATATATTCCATCATCAAAGCCAAAAAACTTATCTTTAAAGAATGTATGACCTGATATTTCACCACCAAATAACATACCTTGTTTTAACATTTCTCTTTTTATATATGAATTACCAGTTTTATATACAACTGGTGTTCCACCTACTTTTCTTATTTCATCAGATAATGTTTTAGAACAACTAACATCAAATATAACTGATTTATTATCTAATTTAGGAATAATATATTTAGAAATAATTGCCATATAATAATCACTAGATATAACATTACCTAAATTATCCACGCAGCCTACTCTATCACAATCTCCATCAAATGCAATACCAATATCTGCACCTATTTCAACTACTTTTTTTTGTAAATCAACCATATTTTCAGCCTCTGCTGGATCTGGATGATGATTAGGAAAATCTGGATTTGAATCACAATATAAATATGTTACATCTAAATTTAATTTATCAAAAATTTTATGAACAATTAAAGAAGCAGTTCCATTTCCTGAATCTACTACAACTTTTAATCTATTTTTAAAATTAAATTTTGAAACTAACATATCACTATATTTTTCATCAATTCTATAATTTGTAACAATTCCATTTCCATCTATAAAATTATTAAGTAAAGTAAAATCTCTAAACTCACCTATTTCATTTCCACAAATTTCACCTTTTAAATCATAAGCTATTTTAAAGCCATTATATTCTTTTGGATTATGACTTGCCGTAACCATAACTCCTGCATGAATACCTAATAATTCATTTGCATAATAAAGCATTGGAGATGTTACTACTCCTAAATAAATTACATTAACGCCAGTTGATATTATTCCTTCAATTAAGCTACTACAAAGTACAGGTGATGAATGTCTTGCATCTTCACCTACAATAACTTTATCTGAATTATATTTTTGTTTTAAAATTGTACCATATGATTTACCAATAGTATAACTTACATCTTCATTTAAATTTTCTCCAAAAATTCCACGGATATCATAACCTCTAAATATACTTTTATCTATATCTTTTATACATTTCAAACTTATTCCTCCAATTTTTAACACATATAGTATATCAAACATTTGTTTTAAAGTCAAGTATTTTTTAAAAGTTTTCACTTACAAATTTCGACATATATATATGTTAATTTACATAAAAAATAAAAAGTAGTAATATTTAAATTACTACTTTTTATTTAATTTTCCTGTTTTTTTAACCAATTAAAATATTCAGTTATAATTTTATCAGCTGCTACCTCAGGTAAAATATTAGTAGTATCTAACACATAATCATAATTAGACATATCATCTTTTTTTACGCCATATATACTTAAATATCTATCATTTTCTAATTTAAATCTTTCTGCAATTTCTCTTTCAGCCTCTTCTACGCTAGAATATAATTCTACAGATTTATCTCTTATATCATCTAAATATAATCTTCTTGCTGCTTCTTTTAAATCAGTTTTCAAATATACTTTAAATGAATATGGAACAGCGTACCATCCAAGTCTTGCATCTATTATTAAATTATCATGGTCCCTCGCATATTTTTCAGCACTTTTTTCAATTTCAAAATCTATTTCTGAATGACTTTCTACATATATGTTAAAATCTTTTACTGACATATTATGCTCTTTTGCTAAACTTCTAAAATATTCACCATTTCTATATATTTCATAATTTAACTTTAATTTCATTATATTAGAAATTGTACCTTTACCACTAGCAATATCTCCTGCAAGTGTTATAATATGAATATTATTCTTCATCTTTTTTCACTTTCTTTTTTACTACTTTTTTAACTGGTTTTTCTTCTACTATTTCTTCAACTATTTCTTCTATAATTTCTTTTTTTATTTCATTTTTTTTAATTTTTTTCTCTTTTTTATTTGGTTTTTCCATTTCTAGACTTTCATCTTTAACAGCTAAATCTTTTAAAATATCATCTACTGTTTTTGAAATAACAACATCTAAATCATCGCAATTTTTATTTTTTAATATATATATACCGTCTCTT
Organism: Clostridia bacterium; assembly: GCA_036653755.1. Taxonomy (GTDB): domain Bacteria; phylum Bacillota; class Clostridia; order TANB77; family CAG-465; genus RGIG5057. Next base: position 8,675 of record JAVVTJ010000020.1, on the reverse strand, counting down.
TTTACTAATGCTTTTTCTTCAAATATTTCATTTGCTGCCATATCTACTGTATCTTTAATATTTGAATCTCCTCTTTCAACTCTTCTTCTTGCAATAGTTCTTGCTCTTTTTGCAATAGCTAAAGATGCCTCATATCTATTTCCTGCCTTTTTCATTAATTCATTAACATTTGGTTTTGATAACATGATGGTTTCTCCCTTCAAATAATATTATATATTTTACCACATAATATCAAGTAATTCAATATTTTCTAACTAACTTTATATAATAACTATAAAAAATATATTTTTTGCTATAATATAGCACTATTTTCATATTTATTTAACTTTTTTTTTATGAATATTACGTATTCTAGATTTACTTTTATTTATTTTATCTTGCTTTATTAAATTACTTTGCCTCTTTATTGATAATATTTTATTTTTATCAATATCTTTAGGCCTAATTAAACACTTTTCATCAAAACCAATTAAATCTAATCTATCAGCTTTAATAAGTGCCTCTTTAACTAAATCATAATTTTCAGGTTTTCTATATTGTAATAACGCTCTTTGTAATCTTTTCTCATGTTCATTATTTGGAACATATACTTTTTCCATATTTCTAGGATCTAAATCAGTATAATACATACAAGTAGATATTGTAGCAGGTGTAGGATAAAAATCTTGCACTTGTTCTGGCATATAATGAATACTTTTTAAATATTCAGATAATTTAATAGCACTTTTAAGATTACAACCCGGATGTGATGAAATATAATATGGAACTATATATTGCTCTTTTTTTATCTTTTTATTCATGTTATTAAATTTAACTACAAATCTTTTATATACCTCAAAATCTGGTTTACCCATTTTTTTAAGTACTACTGATTCACTATGTTCTGGTGCTACTTTTAATTGACCACTTACATGATACTGACATAATTCTTTTAAAAAAGTTTCATCTTTATCTGCAAGTAAATAATCAAAACGTATACCCGAACGTATAAATACTTTTTTTACTTTATCTAAACTTCTTAATTTTCTAAGTAAATTAATGTAATCACTATGATCTACATTTAAATTTTTACAAGGAGTTGGAAATAGACATTGTCTGTCTTTACATACCCCATATTTTTCTTGTTTTATGCAAGAAGGAGCTCTAAAATTTGCAGTAGGACCACCTACATCATGTATATATCCTTTAAAATTAGGTTTATTTATTAACTTTTTTGCTTCACGTATAATAGATTCATGACTTCTTACACTTAACTTTCTACCTTGATGATATGTAAGAGCGCAATAATTACAACCACCAAAACAACCTCTATTTGAAACTAAACTAAATTCTACTTCTTCAATAGCTGCAATTCCACCTTGAGATTTATATACATCATGATATGTACCCTCATAAGGAAGATCATATATATAATCTAACTCTTTTGTTGTAAGAGGAGCAGTAGGTGCATTTTGAACTACATATATATTTCCATGTTTTTGAGCAATAACTTTTCCATAAATATCATCTTGCTCTTTTAAAACTTGCATATGAGCCTCAGCATAAATTTTTTTATTTTCTAAAACTTCTTCATAAGATGGAATAATTAATATATCTTTTTTATTTTCAACTTTTTTTATATCTTTTTCAATATAAAATGTTCCACGAATGTCTTTCATATTTTGAAGTGGAATATTTTTTTTAATTTTATCACATATTTCTTTTATAGGATTTTCACCCATACCATAAATACATAAATCTGCACCTGATGACACAATTATAGAAGGAATTATTTTATCTTGCCAATAATCATAATGAGCAAATTTTCTTAAAGATACCTCAATACTTCCTGCTATACAAAATATATCAGGAAACAATTTTTTTAATATTTTAGTATATACAATAGTTGCCATATCAGGTCTAAGTCCAATTTTAGAACCTGGACTATATACATCTTTATTACGTTTTTTCTTAGATACAGTATAATTATTTACCATAGAATCAATAACCCCAGAAGATACTAAAAAAGCATATTTTGGAATTCCTAATTTTTTATAATCTTCTTCTTTTTGTGGCTGAGCAATTATACCAATAGTAAATCCCATTGATTCTATATATCTTGATATAATCGCATGACCAAATGAAGGATGATCTGTATACGCTTCACCTGTAACCATTATAAAGTCTAACTGACTTATATTTCTTGTTTTTAAATCTTCTTTTGATATAGGTAAAAACATATTTTACCACCTTTCTTATCTACAAATTTCTTTTACTTTACTTATTTGCTCTAATATTTCATTTCTTACAGTCATATTTTTTTCTTTAAAATCTTTTATATATGATAACTTTTTTCCTTCTAAAAAAGCACCATATTCAATAGTTATTATTTTAGGATTTGAATATTGTAATACATAATTTAAAGCATCATAACCTTCTTTTGTTATTTTAATATGTGAAGATGCATTTTCTCCATCAAAATTCCAACCATTCAAATGTATTTCATATATTTTATCTAATGGTAGTTTATCTAAATATTCATAAAAATCCATACCAATATTTTTACTTGCAATAGCGGCATGTGATATATCTAGTAAAAAATTACAATCATTCAAATATATACATTTAGATATAAAATTAGAATCCATTATAATTTTATTTTTTGTATTTTCTTTATTTTCAAAACTATAAAATTCTAAATTAGGAAAAGTATCTTTTAAAAACTGTATGTTTTTTGATACAATTTTTATTAATTCTTCTTCAGTATGCATTGAAGCATCTATTTTATCTTGTCCTATATGAATTGATATACCATTAGTTTTACTTATTTTAATTGCTTCTTTATTAATATCAATATTAATATCTTCTATAAATGTATCAGATGTTATATCAGTTATACCGTATTTTTTTAGTAATAAACCATGATATAACATATTTATATTATTATTTGTCATTATATCTTTAATTTCATCTAAATTTGTATCACTTATAGATGGATATTTTATATAATCTATTTCTATTTTTTTCTCTTTAATTAAATTTATTACTTCTCCTAAATAATTAATTGCTATTTTCATTTAAATTTACTCCTTGCTATTTTATATATTTTATTAATAAAAGACTTAGCTGATGTATTACTTATAACTACTCTTTTATATTTTTCTTTTATTTGCGTAAGTTTTATATCATCTAAAAAAATATCTTCATCTTCTTTTAAACATACATCTGGAATTATTACAAAGTTATTTTCATCTGTTTTATTTAATGTATTTAATATATCTTTTCCAGTTATAAGACCTGTAACAGTTATATTTTCTCCAAAAAAAGTATTTTCTACATATAAAACTTCTATATCAGTATTAGTTAAAACTTTTTGAATTTCTTTTACTTTTTCAGTTATATATTCATAAGTTATTTTTCCTGTTAAAATTGTTATTTTTTTAATTTCTAAATTAATATCTTTATTTAACATCTTTTTAGTTAATTTTTTAAATTCTATTTGAAACTCATGTTCAAAATTAGCTATCATACCTATTCCATTTTCAATGTTTTCAAAATTTTCATACTCACTATATTTAGGAATTTGAACTTTTGCATTTAAATAAAATTCATCTGCTAAATACACTAAATTTGTTTTATATTTTTTCTTAAATTCTTTTTGATATTTATTGATACAATTAATTGTATCTAAACAATCCTCACTTGTAAGTGGTTTTAAATCATATAGATTATCTCTATATTTACTTAAACCTACTGGAACAATTGCAATACACCTTAAAGCTGGTATATATTTTGATAAATCTGTTATTGTTTTATTTAATATTTCTTTATCATTAATACCTTTGCAAAGTACAATTTGTGCATTCATATGAATTCCAGCTTTATATAATCTATCTATATATTGTAATACTTTTCCGGCAAATCTATTGTTTAACATTTTACATCTAACAATTTCATCTGTTGCATGTACTGATATATTAATAGGAGAAACTTTATACTTTATTATTCTACTAATATCATCATCTGTCATATTTGTCATAGTTATATAGTTACCAGAAAAAAATGATAATCTATAATCATCATCTTTAAAAATTAAAGTATCTCTTACATTTTTAGGTAATTGTTCCATAAAACAAAATATACATTTATTACAGCAATTTTTTGGCTTATCAATAAGCTCAGTTTCAAATACTAATCCTAAATCTTCATATTCTTCCTTTTCAACTTCAAATATTTCAATTTCATTATCTAAATTTTCAAATTCAATTTCTAAATATTCATCAGCAGTTAAATATTTATAGTCTAAAATATCAATTATTTTTTCACCATTAATACTAATTAATTTATATCCTTTTTTTATACCCATTTCATCAGAAATGCTTCCATTTACTACATCTTCAATAGTACATGCTTTAACATTTTTATTAAAATTACAACTTGTTTCATATTTATTACTCGTAAACTTTGCATCTCCTTTTTCAAAAAATAAAAACTCCACTTTTAGAGTGGAGTCATTACTTAACTATTTTGTTTCTTTTTCTTTGCTTTTAATTACCACTGCTTGTTTTTTATCGTAGAATCCACAAGTTGGACAAGCAACGTGAGGAAGCACTGCTTCACCACAGTTTGAACATGTTGCAAGATTTTTAGCTTCTATTTTCCATGTTGAACGTTTTAAATGTGTTCTTTCTTTTGACCATCTTCTTTTTGGTTGTGCCATTTTTATAATCCCCCTTTTGTATAAAGAATATATTATTAATCACATATATGACTAGATAATTCTTATTTTTATTAATTACTTATATATTATATACTATGTTTAATTTAAAGTCAATATTTTTGTAAAAGTTTACAAGAAAAACACTTAAAAACATATAAATAACTATTTTATAGCATAAATATTATTAAACTTTTAAATTAAATAACTGTTATTGTTTTTATTTATAGTTTTCTAATAAATCTTTCATCCATTTAAATATATCAACATCATATGCTATTCTTAAATTATCACTTGTTAAAGTTTTTTTTGTATTGCCACATGCTATAATATTTCCATCTTTTATAATTAAACATTTATTAGAATATTTATATACTAAATTAAGATCATGTATTATAGCTATTATTGCTTTGTTATTATTTTTTCTCCATTTATCAAGTATTTCAAATATATCTATTTGATGTTTTAAATCCAAATGATTTGTAGGTTCATCTAATATTAATATATCAGGATCTTGTGCAAGAGTAAGTGCTAAAAATACTCTTTGTAGCTGTCCACCTGATATTTCATTTATACTGTTATATTTTAAATTTTCTAAATCTGCTAAACTAATAGCTTCATTAATCTTTTGCAGATCAAAACTTGTCAATTTTCCAAATATATCTTTTATATGAGTATATCTTCCTAAACTTACTATATCATAAACAGTATTATCAAATTCTAAATTATGATTTTGCATAAGTACTCCAAGTTTTTTAGAAATATTACTAAGTTTAATTTCTTTTATATTAATATTATCTAATTTAATAGTACCAGTATATTTTAAATCATTCATAATAGTTTTTACAATAGTTGTTTTACCACTACCATTTGGACCTATTATCATAAACATATCATTTTCTTCTATTTCAAAAGAAATATTATTTAATATATTGTTATTATTAATTTTAACAGAAACATTATCTAATTTTAGCATATTACTTCACATCTTTTCTTTTATAATTATATAATATATTACAAAATATACAAGCTCCACAAAGTGAAGTTACAGTTCCAATTGGAAGTTCAACAGGAGATATAATTGTTCTACTTATAACATCGGCTAAACATAAAAACATTGCACCAAACATCATAGAAAATGGTAATATATATTTATAATTTGTTTTAACAACCATTCTAGTAATTGCAGGTATTATAAGTCCTACAAAACCTATATTTCCTGTCATAGCAACTGACATACCAACCAAAGTAGATGATGCAATAAATAATAATATTTTAGTTTTTTTAGTATTTACGCCTAAATATTTTGCACCCTCTTCTCCTATTTGAAATACATTTAACTCCGGCACTTTAAATAAAATATACATTATACAAATTAAAAATATAGGTAATATCATAAATATTTTAGATGTATTACTAGAAGATAATGAACCTAAAGTCCAAAATATTATTTTTTTTGTATCATTAGAAAATATAGCTAATATTAAACTAGAAATACTACTTGCAAACATAGAAAATATAACACCTACTAAAATTACTGTATTATTAGACATTTTAGAATCTATTTTTTTAACAAGTACTAAAACTATAAAAAGTGATATACAAGAAAATATTATACTTGTTATAATAACAGAAAATTCACTTAAAATAGGTAAAGTAATTCCAAGAGCAATAGCAATTGTAGCTCCTATACTAGCTCCACTTGCAACACCTAAACTAGAACCATCTGCTAAAGGATTTTTAAGTAATCCTTGCATTACAGCTCCTGCAATACTAAGTGAAGCACCTATAATACTTGCCATAATTACTCGTGGAAGTCGTATACTTATTATTATTGTTACAATATTTTCACTAATATTGGATATATCACCTATATTAAATAATTTATTTAATATAACAGATATTGTATCTTGAAATGAAATTGATACACTTCCAATTGAAATACAAGCTATAAATATAATAAAAAATATAATTATTGTAAATATATACTTTTTTGACATATTATTTACCATATACTATTTTTTGAAGTTCTTTAGCTCCTTCTACTAATCTTTTAGTAGGTCTACTCATAATATCACTATTTATACTATATACCTTTTTATTTTTAATAGCAGATATATTATTCCAATTTTTTCTATTTAAAATTTCATCTACAACTTTTACTTCTCCAAAATCCATACTTGTACTTACAATATAATCTGGATTTTTTGTTAAAACTTGTTCCTCTGAAACTTGTGCCCAACCTTTTACATTTTTAAATATATTGTCTATATTTAAAATATTAAATATTTCATTTTCAAATGTATTATTTCCACTAGTCCATAATCCAAATTCAAGTGGAGATACTTCATAATATATAGATTTTTTTTCTTTATTTATACAATTTAAACGTATATCTTCTAAATCTTTTTTCATATTATTACATATTTTAGAAGCTTCTTTTTCTTTATTCATAATTTTTCCTATTAAATTTATTATATCATATGTTTCATTAATAGAAGTTGCATCTACTATAACAACTTTAACTCCTGCATTTACTAAACTGTTATATTGTTCAATAGTTTGTCCCATTTTACTCATAAATACTATATCAGAGTTTAAACTTACTATTTCTTCTACATTAAGTGCAGTACTTGTTTTCAACTGTTTTTTACTCTTAGCATCTTCTGGATAATTTGAATAACTATCAACAGCTATTACTTTTTCACCTAAACCTAAATCATAAAGTGTTTCTGTTGCTGCTGGTATTAAAGATATAACTTTTTCTGGTGTTTTAGAAAAACTTACCTCCTTTTTTGATGTATCTGTTATAACTAACGGATTCTTTGTAACTTTTTTGGCATTATTTACAAAATAAATACCACCAAAAATAACAAGTAGTATAACTAATAAAACTGACAAAATTACATAAATTTTCTTTTTCATAATTTATTCCTTCTTTCACTTAAAATAATGATAATTTGAAAAATTCTTCTAAAAAACTGCCTTTGTTCAAAAGCAGTTTAAAATACCATTTATGTTAGAATAAAGTTTAGGATTTATTCTATATATATGAATTTCTTAAACCCCAGAAGAATAATATATACAAGCAGGTCTACCGACTAAAAATCATTTTACTTTGGCGTCTTCCCACTAAATAAATAGCAGTGACATATAACCATTTCATCATTATCACGGTTGCTGGGACAGTTTAAGAATAACTTAATTCCCTTTTAAGCTTTCGCACTCATATATTTTTTTATTATCACAAACATTATATATCAACTTATATACAAAATCAAGTATATTATATATTTTTAATAACTTTGCAAGGATTTCCTACTGCAACTACATTTTTAGCTATATTTTTTGTAACAACACTACCTGCTCCAATTATAGAATTTTTACCAATTATAACTCCTGGACAAATTACTACGCTTCCACCTATCCAAACATTATCTTTAATTATAATACTTTTTCCATATTCTAGATTATTAACTCTATCTGTTACATCTATTGGATGGCCTGCTGTATAAATACCTACGTTAGGTCCAATAAGTACATTATTACCGATTATAACTTTACTACTGTCTAATATTGTTAAGTTATAGTTTGAATAGAAATTATCACCTATTTCAATGTTATATCCATAATCACATCTAAATGGTGGTTCAATAAATATATTACTACCAATTTTACTTAATAACTTAGATAATATTTTATTTTTTTCTTTTAACTTATTAGGTCTTAAATTATTCAAATCAAATATTAACTCTTTAGCATATTGCCTTTCTAAAAACAATTCTTTATCTGAGATAAATAATTTTTCACTTAACATTTTTTCTTTCTCTGTCATTTAATCACTCCAATTCAATATTAGTATTATACCATAAAATATTTACAATTATAATATAAATACATATAATTAATCAATATTTTATGATATAATAAATAAAGGTGATTTATTTGAAGTTAAAATTTTATTTAATTATATATATTA
>JAVVTJ010000019.1:0-18501 GCA_036653755.1 Clostridia bacterium | reverse complement strand
AACTGTGTTAATTATATTGATTTTGAATCTACTACCCCTACTAAAACTAGAAGAGAAATATCAACTACCAAAACACAATCCTCTTCAAGAGTAATACCATTTATATCTGATAAACTAGAAATACTTTTAAAGGATCAAATAGCAATAAATAAAGCAAACAAAATGCTATATGGTAGATGTTATAAAAAGACTGAGTTATTATTTCCATCTGAAAAAGGACAACTTATAATAGCCAGTTCAATATCATCTTGTTTCATTAGACTATGTGATCTTATAGAAAAGAATTATAACAAAGGTATTAGTCCTAAGAGCGCTAAATATGTGAAATTATTTGGTAAAGTAAATGCTCATATGTTAAGACATTCTTTTGCCACAAGATGTTTAGAAGCTGGTATGAATATAAAGGTTGTATCTAAATTATTAGGTCATTCAAAAATACAAATAACCCTAGACACCTACTCTCATGTTCTTGAACAATTTCAAGATGAGGAAGTTGCTAAAGTTACCGATTATTTCAAAGAGAAGGAATTGTTTTAAATAATGTAGTATCTATTGATACTGCATTATTTAAATTACTATTTTTCAAATGTAACAACTTTTATATTGCATAATTCTCTAAATCCCCATTTTCCACGAATTCTACCTAACCCTGACGCTTTTGTTCCACAAAAAGGATTATATGGAGCAGAATAAGCTAAATTATTACAACTTACCATACCTGTTTTTAGTTCTTTGCTAATTTTCTCAAAAGTTTCTTTATTAGTTGTAAATACATACCCACCCAAACCATAAATAGTATCGTTAGCCAGTTCTATTGCCTCATCTATTGTTTTAAAACTAATTATAGGTAATACTTGGTCCAAAAACTTCTTTTTTCCATACTTTCATATCTTTAGTAACATTTGTAAGTAGTGTAGGCTCAAAATAACTTCCCTTTAAATTATCAGGTTGTTTTCCACCACAAACAGCTTTTGCACCTTTGCTAACTGCATCATTAAATTGTTCTACCAATGTATTTAGCTGTTTTTCACTTACAAGAGAACCCATTGTTGTATTTCGATTACTCGAATCACCAATAATTTGTTTTTCGGCAATATCCTTTAACTTTTCTACAACCTCATCTAATTTACTTTCGTGAACTATCAATCTTTTTAAAGCATGACACAATTGTCCTGCATTAGAAAATTTCTTATTAAATACTCCTTTTATTACAGCATCTATATTAGCATCTTCACATATAATTCCAGGTGCAGAGCCACCAAGCTTCATTAGTATTGGAATCATTTTACTTGCTGCAACTTTATATAAATACTCTCCTGTTTTTGTATTTCCTGTAAAACATATCATATCAATATCTTGTTCTACTAAAAAACTTCCAATTTCTTTTCCTCCATATACAAATTGTTGGACCCCTTTAGGTAATTTTGAATTATTGAATATTTCTTCTAGGAGTTTGTAAAGTAATGGTGTATTTGGATCAGGTTTACTAATCACAACATTACCTACAATTAAGTTTTGAATTGTTATTGCACAACAAAGTGAAAACGGATAATTAAAAGGTGAAATTGAAACAACAATACCTTTAGGCTCATAAAATACTTTTTGTATTTCTATATCATTTTCAAAAGTTATTTCAGGTGCTATGCATTTATCAGCATTATCTAAATCCCATTTTATATTATTTAATGTTGATTTCACTTCGTTTTCTGCTTGAGTGATAGGTTTACCCATTTCGCTAGATATATGACTTGCTATTTCATCAAATTTTGATTCAAAATCAGCATATATTTCTCATAATATTTCTAGTCTTTTAGATAAATCTAAATCTTCCCACTCTTTTCGAACTTCTTTAGCTCTAGATACTTTCTCTAAGACTTCCTCTTTAGTAGTTTCTTCAACTTCACCTAAAATTTCATAATTCTTTGATGGATTTTTTGATATTAATTCCATAAATATTCTCCCTTCAATACTTTAAGACTTTTACTGCTTCTACTCTCTAATCTACATATAATTTTAATGTTTACAGCATATTATTTTTGAATTTTAACTTACGAGTTACTCCAATATTGTAGTTTGGCTAATGTCAACCCAAGATTGTAACTCCATCCAAAATTGTATGTGATATTACTATTAAAAATAAATAAAATATTATGCAAATATGTGTTTTGATACTTCAAAAGAATTCCTTTGTCTTTTTCACTTATAAAATGATAATCAGAATAATGCAAATTATTTCTACATTTACGATTAATTGGATAAAAATCATCATCAATATTTTGCTTATTTTTTTGAAAAATACGATTAAGAACTGTATTATTTGAATTGCGATCATTCCAAAACATTTCTATAATTATAGCTTTCATTTTAACAATAAAGTGTTCAAAATCAAAATGAAGATTTCCTATATTAAAAGATATTTTTTCTTGCATTATATTATCAATAAACATAATTGTTTTTACTAATCCATACCTTTGTAAGATATATAATTTATCATTATTAGTAATTCCAGTTTTCTTAAACATTTTATATGAAGCATACGATTTTTGTTTAATATCTATACTATTTATTCTATCTAAGTTGGTATTCATTAATTCTAATAATACTTTTTTCAATTCTTCAAAAATATCTGGCATTAATATTTCAATCCATCTCAAAGGAGTTGCAACTATACCATCTAATAATTCAAAATTACTTTCCTTGTTTAAATCCCAATTTCTAAAGTTTATATCTAATAAATCATTGCCACCTAACGATAAAACCAAATCAAAAATATAATTATCAAAATCTATTCCCATTTCTTTTAAAGTAGTCTTAGTATCGTTTGAATTTTCAGATGGGCAGTATTTTAAATTATGATTTCTAAAATTCTCAATATCTTTTACAGTAATTTGTCTTTTGCCACTTAACCCACCATATTTTGCTTTTAGTGTTTCTTCAACAAAAATTGAGGAAAAGAAAATCAAAAATGAACTTAAAATTTCTTTTTTACTATTATCAGATAAAGCTCTTTTAATTTCTAAAATATAACCAAGCCAAAAGGCATCATTCACTATTTCATTTATTATCTTGAATTGCTTGCTATTTTTATCCATTTATTTCTTCCTTATCTAACAATTTAATTCTATTATTTTTATATACTCCATTAAAAAAAGTTCTAAATTTATATATAATTATTTCATAAAGAGAGTTTTATAGTTCGTAGTTTGTTGTTTATTCTCTCCTGACATTCAAACGCAAAACATTAATATTGTTTAATTCGATATATACCATATTATACCATAAACGTATTCTTAATTCTATAAACTCATTGTTTTTTCTACTTCTTTGCATAAAAAAAATCGTAAATGCTTTATACATCTACGAATAGTTGGAGGCGCCAATCAGATTTGAACTGATGATCACGGTTTTGCAGACCATTGCCTTACCACTTGGCTATGGCGCCATGTTTATACATTATACTCAGATAATTTATATTTATTACAACATTATTATATTTTTATCTACAATATATTTTAATAAAAATATCAAGGTAAAATCCTTGACATTAATACATTACCTATATTTTGGAGCGGGAGACGGGGCTCAAACCCGCGACCTCCGCCTTGGCAAGGCGGCGCTCTATCAGCTGAGCTACTCCCGCATTTATTTTAATTGGTGGCTAGAGAGGGAATCGAACCCCCGACACGGGGATTTTCAGTCCCCTGCTCTACCGACTGAGCTATCTAGCCTAATAAAATTTAATAAAAAAATGGCGACCTGGAAGGGACTCGGACCCTCGACCTCTAGCGTGACAGGCTAGCGTTCTAACCAACTGAACTACCAGGCCACAAATAAATGGTGGGAACTATAGGGCTCGAACCTATGACCCCCTGCTTGTAAGGCAGATGCTCTCCCAACTGAGCTAAGCTCCCATTTATCTTTGACATGTTTATATTATAAACTATAAAGTTATGTTTGTCAATACTTTTACTTAAAAAAAATATTTTTTTACACTTTTTCTATGCCTCATAAATATTGTAATATTAATGCATTTAATAAATATTTGCTATATATTCATATTGTATTAGTTGAAAGTTTCCATAATACAATATATATATTAATTTTCAAAAAAAATGCAGATTAAACTAAATAGTTCATCTGCATTTTTAAACATTAAATTTGATCCATAACACCTTTTGCGTTTAAGTTGCCAGAATATGAATACATTGCACACGCTGTCTCGTCCTCAGGCGTTTTATCTCCTTTTACTCTACATGGACAAACTTGTATTCTATCTAGTTTGCATGTACAATCTTCTAAACAATTGTGAGAACATTCAGTAACATTACATTCGATTTTTTGACTGTTATTTGAATTTTCACTCATAATACATCACTCCTAAATATATTATGAGTAAAATTATATGAAATATTCTTTAAACATTAAAAAAATATCTTTTTAAAATAATTTATCAATTGCCTTAGAAAAAATATCTTTTGTAATATTATATCCATTTGCTACATATTCAGAAAACTTAGTCATACCAACTGTTGCATTAATTTCAAGTACTAATAATTCACTTGAAAAAAGTTCAATTACATCAATAGTTGCAAAAGTAATATCGATTGCTTTTGTTGCCTCTTTAACAATTTTATGAATTTGCGATAATTTACATTTATCTGTTATTATTCTGGGTTTGGCACCAAAACATAAATTATGTTTCCATGATATATATTTTTTTTCATTTTTTTTAGGAACATAATTTAAAACATCTTTATCAATATTTTCTAAATTAATTTTTTCTAAATTTTGTATTTTAATTAACTCTTTAACACTATTTTCAGAGTTACCTATAACAAAAAGTCTATCTTTTGCATAAGTCAGTAAACATTCTCCATCTAAATATACTGTTCTATATTCTTCTTTTATATTATAAAATGGAGAAATTGTAACAGATTTATCTATCTTTATTATCCTCTTTGCCTCTTTAACTAGATTATCATAATTAGTCACATGCATAACATCTTTACCTTGAAGACCTTGATTTGGCTTTACTACTACATCATAATTATATTTTTTTGTAAAATTCAAATCACAAATGTTACTAGCGTCTATAAATCTATGTTCAGCTACTGGTATATTGTGCTGACTTAGCACTAAATATGTACAGCACTTATCATTTGCAATCTTTAAACTTATATCACTATTGTTTCCTATATCACTACCTAAAATATACTTTTCCTTACCGTCTTTTTTAAGCTTCGCTATGTAATTATATGAAAAAAACTCTAATTTAATGTTTTTTTCATCAGCTATATCCATAAGTAATTTATTCATAAAACTAAATTTCATTTTAATATACCCCTCCTTTTTGGATAGCTTTTTAAAAAAATATAGTACAACCCCATATATATATTTCGTCAAAATTCGTGTGTAAATTACAGATACTTTTTATTGACACTATAACTATATTAGTATATAATTATAGTGTCTGGGGGCACCGGAGCTAGCATGCTAAATTAGCACTAATAACTGCCTTACGCATGAACTATTTATTTAGATGTCACAAAGCTATCCCAATAGGATACAATTTATATATTTTATCTAAATCTACGTACGCATTTGTACAAAGCCAGAGTAAGCTCGCATACCACAAATTACTCACAAATATCAATTATTTTCATATATTATCTAAACTTTTTTAAAACATATTTAAAAAGGTAATTATTTATTTCGCTTAAATCAAAATTTAAAGTGGCACGTTTACTATGCCATAAATAAGTAAAAATGTTAGTTTAATGTTTACACACACACGATTTTAAAAAGCTATCCCAAAAGAAAGCTTCTACGAGATTTTGTCTCTTAACGTTCTGTGATACCTTATTGCAAATCTGTGCACTTCGTCTTGTATAAATGTAATAAAGTTAAGTGTACTTTTACATTTAAACTCTACTTCTTTACCATTAGAATCTATTAAACCCTTTGTTCTATGCTTATCATTTTTGATCATACCAAATACAAGTATATCAATTCCGAGCTCATTAATTGCCTGCTTTGCTGCATTTACCTGCGTTATTCCACCATCTATAAATAAAACATCTGGATACTCCCACTCACTATGTTTAAATCTTCTACTTAATATTTCATATATACACTGTGGATCATTTTGCGTTATTGTAGATTTTATTTTAAACTTCCTATACATCTTTTTGTTTAATCTACCATCATCAATGCGTATCATAGCACCAACTATATATTCATTACCTAAATTAGATATATCATATGATTCTATACTTGAAAAATCTGTTTTTAATATTTCTTTAAGTTCAGCTAATTTATCTATTTCTTTTTCTTCTAAATTTATCTTTATATTATCTTCTGCCATCTGTATTAGTTTAAACTTATCTCCTATTTTAGGTACAATAATTTGTGTATTTTCTAAAAAACCAGAAAGCAAAATTGATTCTTTTTCATCCAATTTTATATATATTTTTTTAGGAATATCATCTGTTTTAGAGTAATACTGTGATACACATGATATTAATATATCTTTTAAATCTAACTTTTCAACATTTTCTATTTTCAAATTATCATGAAAAACTATTTTATATCCACGTATTTTAAAAATTTGTATATGTAAATTAGTATCTTCAAGTACATAACCAATAACATCTGTTGATATCTCATTTAAATTATCTGCACTTTGTTTCATACTTATTTTTTCTATATCAATTAATCTTTGTTTCAAAACATTTGCCTTTTCAAAATCTAACAATTCTATACAGTTATTTATATCTTCTTTTATTTGAAGCTCTATATCTTTTGTTTTTCCATTTAAAAACATTACTACTTGATTTATCATTTTTTTATATTCATCTTTACTAATTTCATTTTTACAAGGTCCTAAACATCTTCCTATATGATAATATAGACAAGGAGATATTTTTCTTTTTTCTAAATTATATTTACACCTTTTTAAAGGAAATATTTGCTTTATCATATTCATTATATCACGTATACTTTTAACATTAGTATATGGTCCAAAATATAGCGCCTTATCTTCTAATTTTCTTCTAGTTATATACATAGTAGGATATGTTTCGTTTATATTTATTTTAATATATGGATATGACTTATCATCTTTGAGCATTACGTTAAATTTAGGACTTAACTTTTTAATGTAATTACATTCTAATACTAATGCTTCTACTTCATTTCTTGTGATAATATAGTCTATATTTTCAACTAAGGTTGTCATTTTTTCAATCCTAGCAGATTTGCTGTTTTTATTAAAATACTGGCTTACTCTCTTTTTTAAAATAATTGCTTTTCCTACATATATGATATTATTATCTTTATCTTTCATCATATATATTCCTGGCTCCATAGGGAACTTACTAATAATATTTTTTATTTTAGCAATTCGCTCGTCCACATTATCACCTTCTTTTACAATAATAGTATATCACATTTATGCCATATGTCAATAGATTTAAATATATGAAAAATGCAATAATTACCCTTTTAAAACTGCATGAAAAAGAGTAATTAAATGAATATATTTTTGAAATTATTTACAAATCAATATTTTTTTAAAAAGCTATCCCTAACTTATTGCTTCTCTTATTTGCGCAATATTTTCTTTTGTTGTATTATACCCAATATTTGCAATATAATTTAAATTTTTACAATCTAATAGCGAAGTATTATTTATTTTAGGGTTTATAATATAATTTGCTAAATCTAGTTGCTCTTTATTTATTTCATGACCCATTATATCAAATGATTTCATAGTTATAGATATAACATTATAATCACTAAGTTTACTTGATTTGTTATCATCAAATGTTACAGCTATTACTTTATCAGCACCCATTTTTTTCAATATTTCAACTGGACAATTCATCCTTACTGCTCCATCTACTAAATATTTTCCATCTAAATATTTTGGTTCAAATACTCCTGGAAAACTACTACTTGCTCTTACTATACTTGCCAAATCTCCACTATTTATACATGATGGAATATCATCATAAATATCTTCTCTACCTATATAATTACAATTTGCCTCTTTACTTAAATAATATATGATTTCACCTGTTTTAATATCAACCGCAGGTATTGCAAGTGGCATTTTGACATTTGAAATATCTGCAATATTTTTATCAGTGCAAAATTTACGAATTATATTTTCTAAATTATTTCCTTTTACTATACCTTTAAGCTTTAATTTACCAGTAAAAACCATACCAACTATTTTAAGTGGCACCATTTTATCATAATCTGATATATATTTACAATAAGTTGTAAACATATTTAGTATATTCATAGGACTATATCCTAAAGCATATAGAGCAGCAACAATACTACCACTGCTACAACCTGATATATAATCTATATCAATGCCTTCTTCTATTAAAGCTTGAAGTACACCAATATGAGCAGCACCTTTTGCACCACCACCGTGATAAACTGATTCCAATAGACATAAAAAATACACCTCCTCTTGGTGTATTTTATGAATAACTTACTATTTTTGTGACAATGTTTTTTTAGCAAGTTCAATTATATCCTGAGATATTTTTTTATTATTGTGCAATATCTTACCTGGCATTGTTAAAATATAATCAGATGTTATAACTTCTGTATTTTTATTTTTTATTTTATCTTTATCAATTATAACAGATTTTGAATTTATCTGTTTAAATTGTTCTAACATTTCTTCTGTTATTTCTGAATCATTTGCAAATACATAGTCTAATACATTATTACCTAAATACTTTTCTACTTCATTTACATGATCAGATAATGTGTAATTATCTGTTTCTCCATTTTGAGTCATTATATTACATATGTATATTTTTTTACCTTTAGCATTCATTATAGTCTCAGATACATCAGAAACAAGTAAATTACAAATTACACTACAATATAGGCTACCAGGTCCAAGTAAAATAACATCTGCTTCTTTTATGCTTTCTAGAACCTCAGGAGCAGGTTTTGCATTTTTTTCGTTTAAATATATTTTTTTAATTTTTTTACCTTTTCCTTGTTTTGGTATTGCATCTTCTCCTATTGCAGTAGTTCCATCAGTATATTCACAGCATAATGTCATTTTATCTAGTGTAATTGGAAGCACTCTACCTATTACTGAAAATATATCAGATATTTTTTTTATAGCAACTGGAAAACTTCCCATAATATCAGTCATAGCAACTAAAAATAAATTTCCAAGTGAATGATTGTCTAAATGTCCATCTTTAAATCTATATGAAAGTAATCTTTCCATAGAAGATTCTGATGTAGAAAGTGAAGTAATACACTGACGTATATCACCAGGAGCTAAAACATCAAATTCTTTTTTTAATATTCCTGTACTACTACCATCATCAAAAGTAGTTACAATTGCAGTTATATTTGAAGTATGTTCTTTTAAACCTTTTAATATATTTCCAAGTCCACTTCCACCACCTATTATAACTACCTTAGGTCCACGTGATAATACATTATCATTTTTTATTCTTTTATCTATTTCTTTTAATTTTTCTTCTTTACTTAAATGATTAACACCTACTGCCATAGATTTTCTTTGAATTAAAAAAGTACAAATTACTATAACAAATCCTAAAATTATATATATTGCTAAATCTATATTTGAACTTGTTTTATATGATATAAATATACATAGCACAATACTTATTATTTGAATAAGTATATATCTTTTTATGCCTTTGCTTTGCACTATATATTTTTTAATTTTTTCTTTCATTCTGCTCTCCCATCAATATATTATTTTTACATCATTTACTTAGTTAAGTTATTCATTTTATAACTATGTGTATGACATATTGCCATAGCAAGTGCATCTGTAGTATCATCTAATTTAGGCATTGTTTCTAAGTTTAAAAATGACTTAACCATACTTTTGATTTGTAATTTATCAGCTCTACCATAACCTACTAATGCTTGCTTTATTTGAAGTGGAGTATATTCTGCAATTTCAATATTTAAATTTTCTAATGTATTTAATATAACACCTCTTGCTTCTGCAACTTGTATTCCTGTTTTTATATTTGTATTAAAAAACAATTCTTCTACTGAAGCTACATCTATTTTATACTTACTACAAATATTAATTAAATCTTTTTCAATTTTATTTAATCTTTTAGAAAATAGCAATCCTGCATCTGTTGTAATGCAGCCATATTCTATTACTTTATATTTGTTTTTGTTATAATCTATAATGCCATAACCAATTCTTCCAAATCCTGGGTCAATACCTAGTACTATCATTTTTTCTCCTTTTTAAGTTAACATATCATAAAGTCTAATCATTTCTGCTGTTGTAAGTAGATCAATAGAATTACTATCCACATTTATTCCTTTTTCATGATAAACACTTTTTACAGTATTTATACTATGTTTTCCTATTTCAAGTAATAATTCTTTTACTAAATTATATGATATTTTTTGTGAAGCATATGTTACTCCATTTTGTCTTAAATTTGCTTTTACAAAATGCGCCATATATTTAGGATATATTATTCCTTTATAATTTATACTATTTTTAGAAACAGCTCTTAACCCATATGGTGTGTATAACTCTTTAAATATAGTATCTAATAATTTTGTTGGTATATCTTCATCAACTGATTGATATGACAAACTAAGTGAATATATCATTTCAGAAGTAGCATATACTTTTAAATCATCTACATTATATTTTAATACTTTATATTCACTATTCCAAAATTTCTTATTTATATCATTTTTAAGTGCATTAGTAATTTCAAAATATGTTGTATCATCTAATAAACTTTCATAAATTTTAAAAGCATTATATGTTAAAGTAATTATTTCGATAAATTTTAAATATTCTGCATTATTGCTTTTAATGTTATTTTTTATTTTAATAATTGTAACTTTCAAAAAGTTAGTCATAATATCTGATATTCCTTGATTTTTTTGAGCTAATTTATTTATCATTTCAAAAATCCATAATTTTAGCTTAATATATTCTAAAGATTCTATATCTCCATAGTCATCTATTTTTTTTGTACAATTGATTATATATTCTAATTTTTTTTGAGCTTTTTCTATTTCATTAGAGATTAAATACTGACCATCAATTGATTTTGTTATATCACATAATACTATACAAAGTTTATTAATATTTACATTTTGTATATTTTCAATAGATTTTTTAATATTTATATTTGATGGTATTGTAGCAATTAACTCATCCGATTCAAAAGAATGTATAGCTTTAGTTAATTTTTTAAGTTCAATATATTCTTCTTTTATATTGTCTTGATATTTATTTATTAAATCAGAAAGTGGTTTATTTATATATTCTGAAAGTTCAAATTCTTTACTTGATAAATATATTTTAAAATTAACTTCTGCACCAGGTTTTACTTTTATTTCAAATTTTCCAGGTAAATATACATCTTCTACAAATAGCTCTTTATTTAAATTAATATCAATATATTCATGTTTTAAATTGTTTAAATAACTTTCATTATTATTAAAAGTTGCAAAATCAGATTTAAGTATTATATTTTCATCATCTGTAACACTTAAATTTACTAATATTCCATTGTCAATTATTCTTTTATTAAATTTAAGTATATTAGATCTTTTCATATTTAACATATCTCTGTATGTCAAATATGGTATTATTTTAAATATAGCTTTACGTTTTGCTATACTACTTATATTATATTCAATACATAAAATATCGGTTTCATCAATAAAATTAATTTTTTTACTATATTTAATATCTCCTAAATCATATTCAAAATAATTATTTTCTAAGTCTATTGTTTGCAAATAATTCTCCGATGATATTGTTTTAGTTAATGTTGAAAATTCAGCTATATTATATATATTAGATTCAAGTTCTATTTTTTCACTAATATCTAGTACATATATTTTATTATTTTTAATGTACATACCATTATATGGCTTTTTTATATCTAAAATTGCTCCCATTGATAAATAGGTTGTTTTATTACTTGATATATATATATTCATATTTTTAACTTTTTCTAAACTATTTATTCCTCTTTTGTACACAGTATTTTCACCCCAATATTAAATTTTAATTATCTTTACTTATTTTTGATATTATCTTTTTTTCTTTTTTATTAATTTTATTTTCTTTAATTATATTTATAACAGCATCTTTCGATGTATTTATAATTTCTGCCGTTTTAACTTTTATTTCAGACTTTTGCCTATTTACCTTCTTTTCCTTTTTCATATGTTTCTTTTTTAAGTTAACAATATTTAATTTACCGATTTTTTTTGTTTTAGCAATAGACATTATTATTTCAGAAACACGTTTGCTATTATGTATAATACTACTAGGAGCAGTCATTACTAAATCTTCTGTAATAACTGATATAGCTCTATTTTGTATATTTTCAATATCGAGCATAACCTGAGCTGAATTTCCTTGATTGAAATCTTTTACCATTTCATTAGTTATTTGACCATTATTTGCTATTACATAATCTAGTACATGTTTACCTAAATATCTTTCAACTTCATTTACATGTTTTGCTAAAGTAAAGCCATCAGTTTCTCCTGGTGAGTTCATTAAATTAGCTATAAATATTTTTTTAGCCTTAGAAGATATAATAGCTTTAGAAACTTCTGCTAAAAGTAAATTTGATATAACAGCTGTATATAACGCTCCCGGACCTAGTACTATTACATTTGCATGTTTTATTGCGTCTATTACTTTTGGATTTGCTTTAATAGAACCATCTTTTAAAAATACTTGTTTTATACTACTTTTTATTTCACTTACCCTTGGAGAAATATTGTTTTTTCCAACGATAATCTCACCATTTTCAAGGCCAGCACAAAGGCTTGTCTCTTCAATAGTCGTAGGTAATATTTGTCCTTCTATTTTAAAAAATTCTGGTATTTTATCTAAAGCTTCTTGAAAACTTCCAGTTATACTTATCATAGAAGATATTATCAAACTACCAACTGAATGTGATTTTCTAAGTCCAGATTCTACTCTATTTGTTAAAACTTTTTCAACCATACCCTCAGATATACTCATAGCAGCTATACATTTACGTATATCTCCTGTGGTTACTCTTGCATTTTTTGTATAATCATTGTTTATTTCTTCACTTTCAGAAACATCTATTACTGTTGTTATATTAGCAGTATATTCTTTTAAACTTTGAAGTATATTACTAAGTCCACTACCACCACCTATTATAACAACACGTTGACCTTTTTTTCTTGATGGATCAGAATATATAAGTCTTCTAAGTTCTGTATTTTTACTTTTTTTTGATATATTTTTAAGTGTTAAAGAAAGTATATTTTTCTGCGCAATTAAAAATGAAAAAACTATACCAAATAATGATAAAGTTATTAAACAAATGTATGCAATAAGCATATTTCTATTTAAATCATAAACATCACGTAATGTTATTACACAAAATACAAATATAGCAATTGATATTATTTGAAGTAATATATATCTTTTAACTCTTGTACCAGGCCTTAGCCATTGTAAAATTTCTCTCATAATATGTCCCTTCCTATAAATTCAACTTCTGTTTTCATTTCTACTTTAAAGTTTTCATAAACAGTTTTTTGAATTAATTTGATTAAATCTAATAAATCTTGACATGTTCCATTACCTTTATTTACTATAAATCCTGCATGTTTTTCTGAAACTTGCATTCCGCCAATTGTTACTCCTTTTAAATTACAATCACTAATTAATTTTCCAGCAAAATATCCAACAGGTCTTCTAAATATACTTCCTACACTTGGATATTCTAAAGGTTGTTTAGCTATTCTAGATAATTTATTCTCACTCATTTTACTTTCAATATTTTCTAAACTATCTTTATTTAATTTAAATTTAGCTTCTAATATAACAAAATTAGGATTTTCTATAAATATACTATGTCTATATCCAAAATTCATATCTTTATTTTCTATTTCTATAATATCTAAATTTTCATCTAAATATTTACAACTAACTATTACATCACTAATTTGACTATCATAAGCGCCAGCATTCATTTTTATTCCGCCACCTATTGTACCTGGTATTCCACATGCAAATTCAAAACCACTAAGTAAATTTTGTTTAGCTATTACTGATAAATATGGCATCATTGTACCACATACAGCAGTAATATATTTGTCTTCTATAATAACATCAGATAAATTAGAAGTAAGTTTCATAACAACACCTTCAATTCCTTTATCTGACACTACTGTATTACTACCATTACCTAAAACTTTAAAAGGTATATTATTTTCTTTTACATATTTTATAACAGAAATAACTTCATCTATATTTGTTGGAAGTATTAATATATCAGCATTTCCTCCAACTTTCATAGTTGTATGTTTATTCATTGGTTCGTTATATTTAATTTTTTCTTTAGATATTACATCTTCTAATTTACTAACCATAAAAACTCTCCTTTTTGTATAAATATATGAATTTTATATTATATTATACTATCTATAAACTTTGCACTATCGAACATTTCAATATCCTCAATTTTTTCACCAGTTCCAATATATTTTACTGGTATATTTAATTCATCAACTATACTAAATATGACTCCACCTTTTGCAGTTGAATCTAATTTAGTAAGTATAATTGCATTTACATTAGTTTTTTCAAAAAAGTTTTTAACTTGAATTATAGCATTCTGACCTGTTGTACTATCTACAACTATATATACATTAAGTAATGTATTAGGTAAATTTTTATCAATAGTTTTTTTCATTTTTTCAAGTTCATCCATTAAATTCTTTTTATTATGAAGTCTACCTGCTGTATCACAAATTAAAATATCAAAATCTGAATTTTGAAACATTTTTGTAGCATTATATATAACAGAAGATGGATCTTCTCCATCTTTTCCTAAACATATAGGAATATCAATACGTTTTGCCCAAATATCAATTTGTTCAATAGCACCTGCTCTAAAAGTATCAGCAGCTGCTAATAATACTCTTTTTCCTTGATTTTTATACAAATTAGCAAGTTTTGCAATTGAAGTAGTTTTACCAACTCCATTTACCCCAACAACTAAAATAACTTGTTTTTCATTACTTTCTTCTGATATATTTTTATCTAAAATTAATTTCATTTCTTCTTTTAAAATTAATTTTAAATTTTCTTCTGATTTATCTTTTTCTTTATTCATTCTATTTCTTAAATTATCACAAATTTTAATAGATGTATTCATACCAACATCAGATAAAATAAGGATTTCTTCTATTTCTTCTATTATTTCACTAACTTCTTTATTTTTATTAAATACATTACTAAATTTAACATCTAGTGCATCTTTTGTTTTCTTTAAATTTTCTTTTAGTTTTGAAAAAAACATATAAGTACCTCCACATATATTATAGCATATTTTCGTTTATTTTCAAGTTTTTACAAAAAAAATAGGTTTTTGTAGAAAAATATATACAAAAAAAATAAGTATATCAAATATACTTATTTATATATTTATTTAACTTTAAAAGATTCTTCCACTGCAACAGCTACAGCAACAGTTGCACCTACCATTGGATTATTACCCATACCAATTAATCCCATCATTTCAACATGTGCTGGTACTGATGAAGAACCTGCAAATTGTGCATCACTATGCATTCTTCCCATAGTGTCTGTCATACCATACGATGCAGGACCTGCACCCATATTATCTGGATGAAGTGTTCTACCAGTTCCACCACCTGATGCTACTGAAAAATATTTTTTACCCTGCTCAATACATTCTTTTTTATATGTTCCTGCAACTGGATGCTGAAAACGTGTTGGATTAGTTGAATTACCAGTAATAGATACATCAACTCCTTCACTATGCATTATAGCTACACCTTCTCTTACATCATTACTTCCATAACATCTAACACTAGCTCTTTGTCCTTTTGAATACGCTATTTCTTTTACTATACTTAATTTAGATGTATAATAATCAAAATCTGTTTGAACATAAGTAAATCCATTTATTCTAGATATAATCTGTGCTGCATCTTTACCTAAACCATTTAAAATTACTCTTAAAGGTTTAATCCTTACTTTATTTGCAGAATTTGCTATACCAATTGCTCCTTCTGCTGCTGCAAAAGATTCATGTCCTGCTAAAAAAGCAAAACAATTTGTATCTTCATTAAGTAACATACTAGCTAAATTACCATGTCCTAAACCAACTTTTCTATCATCTGCTACACTTCCTGGGATGCAAAAAGATTGTAAACCAATACCAATATATTTAGCTGCCTCTTTTGCAGTTTTAATTTCTTTTTTAATAGCAATTGCAGCTCCTACTGTATATGCAAAACATGCATTATCAAAACATATAGGTTGCACATCTCTTACTATTTTAGCTACATCTATATTTTTATCATCACATATTTTTTTTGCTTCTTCTAATCCTAAAATATCATATTTATTTAATGTTTCTTCTATTTGTTTTATTCTTCTTTCATAACTTTCAAATAATGCCATATTATTCACTATTCCTTTCTTGGATCTATTACTTTGATTGCTTCATCGAATCTACCATATTTACCACTAGCTTTTTCGATAGCTTCTAATGCATCAATTCCAGATTTAATATTATCCATCATTTTACCTAAATTAACAAATTTATATCCAATAATTTCATTATTTTCATCTAAACCAATATCAGTAATATATCCTTCAGATAATTCTAAATAACGTGGTCCTTTTGAATTAGTACTATAACAAGTACCTACTTGACTTCTATGCCCTTTTCCTAAATCTTCAAGTCCAGCACCTATTGGAAGTCCTCCTTCTGAAAATGCAGACTGACTTCTACCATAAACAATTTGTAAAAATAATTCTCTCATTGCAGTATTTATAGCATCGCATACTAAATCTGTATTTAATGCTTCTAATATAGTTTTACCAACTAATATTTCACTTGCCATTGCAGCAGAATGAGTCATACCAGAACATCCTAATGTTTCTATTAAAGCTTCCTCAATAATTCCATCTTTAATATTTAATGTTAATTTACATGCTCCTTGTTGTGGTGCGCACCAACCAATACCATGTGTAAGTCCTGAAATATCTTTTATTTCTTTAGACTTTACCCATCTACCTTCTTCTGGAATAGGTGCACTCCCATGATTTGCTCCTTTATGTACAATACACATATTTTCTACTTCTTTTGAATAAATCATAATCTTATCCTTTCTTTATTATATAAATATTTCTATTTAAAATAACATAATTTACTACACCATTATACTACAATATATATTTTTTTACAATATTTTTATAAAAAATTTATATTTATTTTTCAAATTAAAGATTCCACTTTCAAGTGCAACACTTTTTTTATAATTTAACTTTTAAATAAACATTTTTTGTAATTCACATATTTTTATTCTTTTACATATTATACAACATAAACGAAAAGGTGGTAATTATATGAATGTTGTTGTTCAAAAATATGGTGGAACATCAGTAGAAAATAAAAAAAAATTAGAAAATATATGCAATAGAATAATATCATATGTAGAAAGAAAACAAAAACTTGTTATAGTTATTTCTGCACAAGGAAATACAACTGATACATTAATACATAATGCTTTAGAATATTCAGAAAATCCTAATAAAAGAGATTTAGATATGTTACTTTGTACTGGTGAAATGCAAACAGTAGCATATTTATCTATGATGTTAAATGACAAAGGATATAAATCAATTTCAATGACTGGGGGGCAAGCTGGAATAATATCTACAAGTAATTATGGATGTGCTAAAATAGATACAATATATACAAATAACATAGAAAATTATTTAAATGAAGATTACATAGTTATAGTTGCAGGATTTCAAGCAGTTGACAGATTAGGAAATATAACAACACTAGGTAGAGGTGGTAGTGACTTATCTGCTACTAGTTTAGCTTCATTTTTAAAAGCTAAAAGATGTGAAATATATACTGATGTAGATGGTATCTTTTCTAGTGATCCAAAAGTTATATCACGTGCTAAATTGTTAAAAAAAGTATCTTATGATGAAATGTTACAAGCTGCTACATCAGGTGCTAAAGTGTTACATAACAGAAGTATTAATATAGCAAAAAAAAATGATTTAAAAATAGTAGTAAAAAATTCTTCAAATAATTTACAAGGAAGTTTTGTTGAAAAAAATAATATTTTAGAAAATAACGAAATACATTTTATATCAAAGAAAAATAATATGTGTAAAATATCAATAATTGGAGATATGATTATACAAAACAAAGAATTACTTAATATCGTATTTAATAAAGCACAAGAATTAAATATACAAATATATATGATATCTTTTAGTGAACTTATGCTAGATATATTAATCGAAGATGAAAATTCTAATTTATTTATGAATGAATTAAATAATTTATTAATTAAATAATAATTTACAATCACTTATATTTATGATATAACCCGAGTTTGCCTAAAAAAATAGTCAAAAACATGCTGTAGTTG
>JAVVTJ010000018.1:0-18807 GCA_036653755.1 Clostridia bacterium | reverse complement strand
GCATGTTGCATCATTACTATATAAGTAAAAACAACTTCATACGTACTGCTTTTAGGGGCAAATTTAGTATGCGTTCTCCCGTACCCCGAGACAATATATATTATATACTTTGTAATAATCAAAGTCAATAAAATGATCAAATAATTCGGTCGCAAGTTTCGCTACAAATCGTCAGTTTTATTATTACCAATATAATTTTACAAATCTAGCCCTATGTGAAGAAAAAAAGTATAAAATGATTGAAAAACAGTTGTTTTAATGATATAATAAATTATTAATTGGAGGCATGTTATATGTTAAATAAGAATAAACTTTTTAATTATATTACATTATTTTTTGCAGTACTTACGATATTAGCATCAATTTATAGTATTATTACAAAAACAAATCCTATTTTAGGTATTATATTATTAGTTATAACTCTTGTATTTAATTATATAAGTAAAAAAATAAACGATAAAAATATTAATCTTACAAAAGAAGATAAATTAATGCTTGAAAAATTAAAATCAAATAAAAGAAATTTGGAGGAGAAAAATGTCAAAAAAAGTAGTAGCAATAGTAGGTAGACCAAATGTGGGTAAAAGTACATTATTTAATGTATTTGCGGGGCAATCTATATCTATTATAAGAGATACACCAGGTGTTACAAGAGATAGAATATATGCAGATTGTCAGTGGCGTGGAACTACGTTTCAAATAATAGATACAGGTGGTATTGAACCTGTAAGTGAAGATATTTTACTTAAACAAATGAGAAGACAGGCATTTCTTGCAATGGATATGGCAGATGTTATTGTATTTATAACTGATAGTAAAATGGGTGTTACAGCAGATGATATAGAAGTTGCAAATATGTTAAGAAGAGCTAAAAAACCAGTTATTTTAGTATGTAATAAATGTGATAGAGTAGGAATAGTTCCAGCTGAAGTATATGAATTCTATAATTTAGGGTTAGGTGATCCACTCCCAATATCTGCTGGTAAAAAATTAGGTATTGGAGAACTGTTAGATGAAATATATGATAAATTTGAAAATATAGAGCCTGATGTAGAAGATGAGGAAACTATAAGAGTAGCAATAATTGGTAAACCTAATGTTGGTAAATCTTCTTTAGTTAATAAAATATTAAATGAAGAAAGAGTTATAGTTAGTGATATTGCAGGTACTACTAGAGATGCAATTGATTCATATTTTACAAATAGTCATGGCAAATATGTATTTGTAGATACAGCAGGAATTCGTAGAAAAAGTAAGGTATATGATAAATTAGAGCAGTATTCTGTTGTTAAAGCAAAATCTGCAATCGATAGAGCTAATGTATGTATAATTATGATTGATGCAGTAGAGGGCGTAACAGAACAAGATGAAAGAATAGCAGGATATGCTCATGAAGCAGGTAAAGGTGTTATTATATGTATAAATAAATGGGACTTAATGGAAAAAGAAACAGGAACGTTAGAAGTATATAAAAAACAAGTATATTACAAACTTGCATATTTAGCATATGCACCAATAATATTTATTTCAGCGACTACTGGTCAAAGAGTAGTTAATTTATTTAAAATGATAAATGAAGTAGATAAAAGTAATAAATTACGTGTTCCAACTGGTGTTTTAAATGATGTTATATCACAAGCAATTGCTATAACTCAGCCACCATCAGATAAAGGAAAACGTTTAAAAATATTTTATGTAACACAAGTATCAGTTCGTCCACCAACATTTGTTGTATTTGTTAATAATAAAGAATTAATGCATTTTTCATATGTTAGATATTTAGAAAATCATATTAGAAAACAGTTTGGTATGGTAGGAACACCAATTCATATGATAACTAGGGAAAAAACTAGTGGGGAAGAAAAATAAGAGGTAAGTTATATGTCAGAAATTAAATATGAAATAATTGAAGAAATAAAAGTATTGTCTGAGAATTCTAATGGTTGGACAAAAGAGTTAAATCTAGTTTCTTGGAATGGTTCAAAGCCAAAATATGATATCAGAGATTGGTCACCAGAAAAAGAAAGAATGGCAAAAGGAATAACACTTTCAGATGAAGAAATGATGATTTTAATTGAAACCATGAAAAATAGATAATTGGAGGTTAAAACATATGAAAAAAATAGCTATAATGACAGCAGGAGGAGATTGTCCTGGACTTAATTCAGTTATAAAAACTGTGGTACTTTCTGCAAGAAGAAAAGGAATTACAGTTGTTGGTATACTAGATGGATATATTGGATTTGTTGAGAAAAAATATATGGTACTTACTGAAAAGTTTGTTGATAATATTGACACTTTAGGTGGAACAATACTAGGCTCTTCTAACAAAGAATGTCCTTTTCATTATCCAAGTAAAGAAGATAAAAATGTATATGAAGATAAAGTTAGTTATGCAATTGACTCACTTAGAAGTTTAGATGTTGAAGGTTTAATTGTAATAGGTGGAGATGGAACTCTAGATTCTGCAAGAGTTATATTTGAACATGGTATGCCTACTATAGGAATACCAAAAACAATTGATAATGATATGTCAGCAAGTACTCCTACAATTGGTTTTGAAACAGCAGTACAAAATGCAGTTGATGCAATTTCTAAATTAAAAACAACAGCATATTCACATAGAAGAGTTATGGTTATAGAACTTATGGGTAGAACTTCTGGATATTTAACACTTCATGCAGGATTTGCTTCATGTGCGGATATAATACTTATACCAGAAAAAGATTATAATTTAAAGGGTGTAATTAGTGAAGTAAAAAATATTATGGAAAATGAAAAAAGATATTGTATAATTGCTGTTGCAGAAGCAGCAAAAGAAAGAGGAAAAGATGAAGTTATTTCTAAAATTATATCGGATAGTTTTGAATCTAAAAGATATGGTGGAGTTGCAGAAAAATTAGCTTCTCAAATAGAAGAAATGACAGGATATGAATCAAGATTTATGGTGCTTGGACATTTACAAAGGGGCGGTGCACCATATGCAACTGATATGATACTTCGGAGCAAAACTAGGAGATTATGCACTTAATTTACTACTTTCAGGAGAATCCGGGTATATAGTTGGTGCTAAAGCAGAAGAATTAGTTAAAATGAGCTTTCCAAAAGAAAGAATTCCAAGAATATTAAATTTTGAAACAAATGATTTAATACAAACAGCTAAAAGTATGGGAATATATTTTGGTGAATAAATTTTTTGTATATGTATATATGTTAGCTTATAAAATTAAAACTTTTGTTTGACAAACGATAGTTTCTATGATATAATAAATTTGTATAAATTAAGAGGAGGTTTTTATGAATAAATCAAGTTTAAATGAAAGAGAACAAAATGTTTTAGACTTTATTATTTCACAAGTAAAAGTAACTGGTTATCCACCATCAGTAAGAGAGATATGTAAAGCTGTTGGTTTTAAATCTACATGTTCTGCACATCAATATATACAAAGATTAACAGAAAAGGGTTATTTAGAAAAGTCTAATTTAAAAATGAGAGCTTTAAAAGTAATTGAGGATGAAAAAGAAGATACTATATCACTTCCAATTGTAGGAAAAGTTGCAGCTGGAGAACCAATACTTGCAATAGAAAATATAGAAGACTATTTTTCTGTTGGAGAAAGTTTTTTTAGCAAAGATTCATTAAAAAATAATAATTTTGTATTAAGAGTACAAGGCGAAAGTATGATTAACGCAGGAATAAATAATGGTGATTTTATAGTAGTTTCTAAACAAGAAACTGCTAGAAATGGAGAAATAGTTGTAGCTATGATAGATGGAGATGCAACAGTAAAAACATATTATAAAGAAAAAAACTATATAAGATTACAACCACAAAATGATACTATGGATCCAATTATTTCAGATAAAGTAGAAATAGTAGGTAAAGTAATAGGATTATTTAGAAAAATAAGTTAAGATAAAGTGAGGTTTAAAGTTTAAACCTCACTTTTGTATTTTATATATCATAATATATTGCAGGAGGTATATTATGAATCTTAAAAATTTAAAAATAGGATTATGTATAACAGGTTCATTTTGTAATTTTAATAGAGTACAAGATGTTATATTAAGTTTAAAATATGAAGGTGCTGAAATAATTCCAATTATTTCTGAAATTTCTAAAAAGGAAACAACTAGATTTTTTAATAATAAAGAGTTTGTAAAAATGTTAGAAGAAAATTGTAATAATAAAATTATTGATAGTATTGTAAAGGCTGAATCAATTGGACCTAAAAATTTGGTTGATATATTAGTTGTATGTCCATGTAGTGGTAATACACTTGCTAAATTTGTAAATGGAATAACTGATACTACTGTACTTATGGCTATTAAAAGTCATATAAGAAATAATAAACCAGTAGTTATAGGAATATCTACAAATGATGGTTTAGGACAAAGTTTAAAAAATATTGCAGAAGCACTTAATACAAAAAATATATATTTTGTACCATTTAGTCAAGATGATTACATAAATAAACCAAAATCATTAGTTCTTAATTATGAAAAAATAATTGATACAATAAAACTTGCATTAGAGAATAAACAAATAGAGCCTTTACTTTGTAGTAAATAAAAATAACAAGCACTTTAATTAATAAAGTGCTTGTTATTTTTATTTGGTAGCGGCTACGGGAGTCGAACCTGTGACCTTTCGGGTATGAACCGAACGCTCTAGCCAACTAAGCTAAGCCGCCAATAAAAAGTATTTAATATTTATATAAAATACTTTTTTATTATATCATTTATTTTATATAAAATCAAGCATGTTACTAAAATTTGATATAAAAATGTATAAGTTTGTGTTAACGGTTAAGTTTTAGTTTTTATTTATAGAAATTAATTAAATTTAATGTAATTACTGTTATAAAATTTAATTATTTTTTTATAATAGTAATATATTTGAGATACTATGAATAATATTATATAGACAAGGAGTGATAAAATGAGTGTTATAGTTTCAAAAATCCCAATAATAGCAGATAGTAAAAAACTATATAAGAGCTGTACAAGTGATGATAAATTGATGTATTTTATTTCAGATGATTCAAATGAAATAGATATTTTTGATTCGGATTATTGTTATGTTTCAAAAATTCAAATTGAAAATAATTACTTAAATATTACATATAAAAAAGAAGATGATTCTTTTTTTGCAGTTACAAATGATAATAAAATTTTACATTTAGATAAAAATTTTAATAAATTAGAAGAAATGAATATTGACATTTTAAAAATTTATACAGAAAAAATAGTTTCTATTTCATATTTTAATACCATCAATATGTTATATTTAGTAAGTAATCAAGATATTATTGAAATTAATTTAGATAATATGCAAACAAATTTAATAACTGAAAATATTAAAAAAATATCTGGAAATTCAAATGTTATATTTACATCAATATATAATGATAAAAATAGTATATATATTTCATATATTAAAGACAATAACTCATATTTAGCAAAATTAACAAATGAATATAATATTGAAAAAGAATATTATATTGAAAGTGATGTAAATATTAATAATATATTTGAATGTAACAATATATTAAAATTATTTGCTACTGATAATTTTAATTATATATATGAAACATCAATTATTAATAATGAATTTTCAAGATATAACAAACAAGAGATAAATGAATTGTCAAAATCAAATGATAGATCTTGTTTCAATAATCCATTTAAATGTTTAATTAATAAAAACCAGTGTAATTGTTTTTCTAAATGTTGTAATAATTGTAATTGTAATTGTTGTAAAAAATACGATTGTAAAAAGAATTTATGTGATGTTATAGAATCAATAGCATTAGAAGAAACAGGAATATCTCATATACTTAATTCAGAAGGAGAAAAAATACAAAAAGTATTAGCAAATAGTGATGATATATGTGAAATTTTAAAAGTAAATGAATCAGTAAATAAAACAATAAATAATATAATAATGTTAGAACAAATATTATATTCAAAATTAGAAATTGTATCAAATATAATATGTAAAAGTGAATGTAATAATTGTAGTGATAATTCATGTGAATGTAGTTGTGAAATAATAGATTGTAATAATTGCTGTGAATATAAGTAACAACAATTTAATACAATTCATATAGTATATTATGGTATGAATATATACGTACATACCATTTAATTAAAGGGGGTAAAATAATATGTCAATGCCAGTAATAGTACCAAGTACAACAACAAGAGATCAAGCAATTACAGATTTAATAGAATCAGTTGCTTTAGAAGAGACAGGTCTTTCTCATATATTAAATGCAGAAGGAGAAAAAATACAAGCAGCTTTAGCTATAGCAGGTGTAACACCAGATCAGTTATTAGCTGTAAATAGTTCAGTACAAAATATGGTAAATTCAATAACAAGATTAGAAATGATTCTTCAAGGAAAAATAGAATTGTTTACTTGTGATATTTGCCCTAATGGTTAAGTTTTCTATACAAAGTTAGAAAACTTATGTTATTTTATTATATGCTATATTGTTAAAATAATAATATAGCATATAATTATTTTTAGTTTGCAATACTATAAAATCTATTATATTTCGTCTAGATTGGGGCAAAATTATAAAAAAAAAATTTAACTTTTTTGTTAAATTCTTTTTTTTATGGTTGCGGGGGCAGGACTCGAACCTACGACCTTCGGGTTATGAGGGCGAAATATCACTTTTTAAATCTTATTACAAAGTGTTATAAATGCTTATATCATAACATTTATAGGCTATTTGTATATTGTATTCTATTATAAGTTATTGGCACCTTTTCTAACTTTCGGCACCATTTCGGCACTTAGTTTTTAATGATATTTAATTTATGTAACTACACTATGTTAGCCGTGACAAACAGTTTATTTATAACGATATTAATTTATATAACATTAAATATATATAATATTATAAATGTTATATAATTCACTGATTTAGTGCACTATATATACCTTTTAATGCTTTTAATTAGTAATATAGTGTACGTATGATATTAATGAATATTAATGTCTAAAATCAATATATGTTTGTTATAACAATGTATCTATTTATAGTATGAAATATTATATGCTATATAAAACGCTAAACCTTAGATACACTATATGTAATAGAGTGATATCAATAGTAGATACTCAGTACACTATATATAGCAGTGTAAGCAGAGTAATAAGGCTTTGTTTTTTTCTAAATAAAATAAATAAACATTTTTAACTAAAAGTATAAAATGGGTAACCTTTTGTACATTATATATAAGGAAAACAAAAGTGGCTTAAATGGTACGTAAAATTTACACTATATATGTAAATATTTTTTATAAAAAAGTAAAAAACTGGTGTATGTTTTTTACACTATATATGAAAGGAGATGTTATTTTTGCATTATCATATAATAAGGTACATAAAAAGTATTTTGTTATATGGTATATTTTTATGTTTGAAAGGGGGAATGTACTATTTCTAAACTATTTAAAAATTGGAGTAAAATAAGGAGGATAACAAATGAGTATTTATAAATTAAAGGAAGCAGTAAAAGATTGCTATGTGGAAAATAAACAATTAAATTACGATACAACAAATGTTACGTTTGATGAAGAATCAATGAAAGATATACTTATATTAGCATGTATGGAAAATTTAGATATAACTATAAACAATGATGTAATAAATTTTAAAGGAAATATAATAGAAGAAATTAGAGGTGAAATAACAGATGTGCAGAAAAAAAGATATAAAGCTAGAAAATGGCAAAATAAAATAAAAGAAGAAATCAGTTATAAAGAAAATTATAGCAAAAACTATGATGATTTAATTGATAGTCTTGATGCTTGTGTTTGTGAAGTAAATAAATATAGAAAGGTAAATAAAAGTGATATTAATTTGTTGAATACTATCAAAAATACTCTTAAACTCTACAATATTAATGCAAATATAAGAATAGGTGAAACTTTAGCAATAATAGAAGCTGAAGAAAAAGAGTTTAAATTAGATGAGAAACAAATACATAAAATTATTCAAATAGCAAAATGTGTGTCAGGGTTCTCTGTATTTGCTATATATAATTGGGAAAAAATGATATTGATGAAGTATTAGGAATTAGGCTGCAATTCTATATTAATTTGAAAAAATAGGAATAAAATGGATATATTTGTTTTATTTTGATGTAAAGTGTTGCAATTTGATATAAAGTGTTGTAAAATATAGACAATTAATGTACAATAATATTGACAGTATAAAAGGATAATGGGGGTGGAATTATAAGTGTATCAGAGATAATACAAAAAGGGAGGGACAAGTTTTATGGAAATAGTAGCAGTAATTATGGTATTAGTTGTTATATTTGGATTTGCTTTGTACATGAATAAAAAAGAAAAATTAGTCGATTTAAACAAAGAAGAAAATATTGAACAACAAAAAATACCAAATGAAGACATAGAAGAGAAAAACATTATAACTAGTCAGTATGGTAATGGTATAGCTGTTAAAATTAAAACTATATCATTAATAATGTATTTTATTAGTGGAATATGCTGGATAGGAATTATTATTAATTTATCTGATATAGGATATATATTTATTACTTCACTTTCAATTGCATTTTTTGGTTTAATATTAGGAGGTTTGGCTGAAATAATACAAATATTACATGATATTAGAACAAATACAAATAAAGAAGAAAAAATAATAAGGGTAGAAGGAGATTTGAAATTATGAATGAAGGAAAAAATAAAGAAATTAACTTTGAAAAAATACTTATGTGGATAGGTATTATAAGTATAATAATTATTGCACTTGTTGTTGCTTCTAATTCTGGTACTTCAGATAGCAGCACTAATAACAATAGTTATACTAAACCTAGTAGTTCAGGAACATATAGTGATTATCATAAATGTGAATATTCAGGTTGTAGTAATTATGCATCAGGAAAGCAATACTGTTCAGTACATACTAAAAAAAGTAAATGCATAAAGAGTGGCTGTTCAAATTCTGAAGCATATGCAAGTTCTGGATACTGCACTTACCATATTGCAGAAAAAATGAAGTAGTGAGACGTTTATATGGCATCACTAATTTATATTATATTTTTTATTATATCATTTTGTATAATGTTCAACGGTGGAGTTGCATTAGGGTTTGTCTTATTAATAATATCTTCAGTTATTTATGCTATTGTACTTTTTAATGAACAATTAGAATCAGATGATAAGGAAAGAACTAGAGTTATCAACCTATCAGTAGAAGAAAGACAACGCTATTATGATGGTATAACTATTGACTATACAATATTAGTAGGGGAAGATAGTAGAAAATCAGTTGGTAGCTCTGCTATAAGAAGTGCAGTAGGTGGGGCATTGCTAGGACCTGTTGGATTGATTGCAGGAGCGATAAGTGGAAAAAACAATAATAGTTCAACTTTTACTATTATATATAAAAGTGGTAGGAAAGAAGTAAAGACTGTAGAAAATAATAGTTCAGAGTTTGAACAATTTGCTAAATATTTAAGATAAAAATATTTAAGGATATATTTTAACTAATATATCCAATGATTGGAGATGATTTTATGGCAATAATAAAATGTCCTGAATGTGAAAAAGAAATATCGGATACATCTAAAAAATGTATTAATTGTGGATATACATTTAAAAGAAAAATAATAATAAATAAAAAAGTAGCTAGTATTGTTTCAATTGTAGTTGGTATTATAGCGGTAGTTCTATTAATATTGTATTTTGCGGTTCAACTACCAAAACAAAATTATGAAACAGCTATTTCTTTATCAGAACAGGGAAAATATGATGAAGCAATTAGTCTATTAGATTCTTTAGGTGATTACAAAGATGTATCTACATTAAAAGAAGAATTAAAATACGAGTCAAAATTATATATATGTATAAATAACTTGAAGAAAAGCTTAAAAAATCCTGATTCACTACAATTGCATGATATTAAGTTTTTTACCAACGAGAAAACGAAAGATACTAAAAGTTATATTACCATTATACATTATGGTGGACAAAATGGGTTTGGTGGAAATACTACTGGTTATGCATTGTTTTCAACTGATAATAATTTGGGTGGAAGTTGTAATACTCTTGATATTGATGATATAGATAGAAAAGATTTTTCGGACAGATTAACTTGTTTAATTATAAATACACACTTGAAATCGAGTACAAAAGTTGGTAGCATAAATATAAATAGAGTAAAAAAAATATTGAAAAATGATGCTTATTCTACTATCAAAATTATAAATTAAGAAGTACATAATAATATATACGTATAATTTAATTTAAATATTTGAATAGAGCTGTTAATATTAATAAATTAAAAAGAGTTTTTATTTTTCTTTAGCTTTATTGGAAAGTATAATAACTGAAAGTGCGTGCAATCAGCTAGAAAGCAAAAAATATTTAGGTTTTAAAAATTCTGAATTTCCAGATGATATAACAATTATATATGATAATAATGATAACAAGCATTTTTATAAGTATAATATTCCATTATTAAGTCAAGAAGAAATAAAGGAATATATTTATTACAAGAAATTAAATCAATTAAAAACAATTAGAAGCTGTGTTCTGTTTTTTACGATATGTGTTGTAATAGGTATAGTATTGAAAATAGTTTCTTTTGCAAATATACTAAATTAAAACTAACTATTAAAAATAGTAAGGAGGCTTAAAATGAATAAGAAAATAATTATTATAATATCTATATTAATATTGATATTAATTGCTATTGGATTATATTTTACTTATAATTATATGCAAAACAAAGTATTTGAATCAAATATGTCAGAATTATTTGAATTAATTAAAGCTGATAAATATAATGAGTCAATGAAATTTATTAATGAAAAAAATTTAGATGTAAAAAAATCTGAAAGTTTTATACTATCTTACAATCAGAAAATAGAAGGTATTAAAATTAAAACATTAAATGAGTTTATAAGTATGACAGAAACAGATTGGAAAAATTTAAAAAAGCTTAATGAGTTTTCATCTAAATTGCAAATTGATGAAAATGTACAATTATATAAATATGTAAAAAATATATTACTAATGGAAGAATATAAAAAGTATATACCATCTATAAATTGGAAAAATAGTGAAGAAAAAATTGCCTATGATACAATATTAAGAGGTTTTAATCAGAATACAATTATATTTGTTGCTAGGTTTTTAGAAAATTTTAATTTTGATAAATTCGGAAAAGAAAATATTTACATTTCTGAATGGAATGATTTAATAAAATCACTATCTAAAAGTATGTATACAATAGATAAAGCACTAAAAACTTATAATAATGATTTACTAGAAATTGAAAAACAAAATAGTGAAAAAATCATTTCTGATATTTTAAATGTAGAAATGAATATTATACTAAAGGAAGAAGAAATAACTAAAAAAATTAAGGAGTTATAAAATAATAATAAATCTGTCAAACTAATTGTACACGTTATGATATGATAATAAAACTTACTTTGTTGTATACTTTATACAAGAGGTGTAATGTTATGTTAGCAGATAGAATTAAACAATTAAGGGAAAGGTTAGGAATATCACAATCTCAGGTTGCAAAAAAATTACAAGTATCAAGGAGTAGCGTTAGCTCTTGGGAAATGGGTTTGACTATGCCAACTTCTGTATATTTAATAGAGCTTGCAAAGTTGTTTAGATGTTCAACAGATTATATATTAGGAGTAGAAGAGGGGAATAAGTTAAGTTTAAATGGACTTACTAATAAACAGATTCAAACAGTTATGCAAGTAATTGAATGTTTTAAATAAATAGTTAAAGAGGCAATTAAGCCTCTTTAATCATTGTTATAACGATTATACCATAAATATCTATATTTATCTACTATATTAACTGGTAAATAAGCATTAAAACTATCTTTAAAGGCTTCATATAACCATGGTGGTATAAATTTGCAAACATTAACGTAAGCAGGATTTACAGCCCATACAGTAGTATTAAAAACATTAATCCTTTTAATTAATGTCCTTCTTTTTGCTATTTGCCACATCCTGTTTAATGAGCTTAAAGAAATGTTTAATTTTTTGCATATATCACTTTTTGTGTATGGGATAATTGTCTTATTGTTAAACTCGCTTTTGTTAGTTTTAATTTTTGCTAGTAAATTATATTTTGGTAATAGTAAACTACAAACACTAATAAACATATCAAGTTGTTTTCCCCTTAGAGTAGGTAGATTGTCTTGGTATAATATCAGCTTATTGGCTTTATACCTATATGGATATCCGCTTATTGCTGTCCCACATGCTACAACCGCCTAATAGCTTTTTTATCAGATGTTTTTAAATTAATATTATTGTTATATTCCAAATTCTATCTCTCCTTTATAACTTTCAATGCAAAATTCTAAAAATTGCTTGAGGCATCCTTTACAATAAATGTAATAAACTCCCCACTTATGTTTTTATACGTATTTATTAGGAATGGGTTCAGTATATATTACCTTACTATTCTTTATTGTAATTTTAAGTCTACAACCATCTAAACAAGATGGAAAGTCATAAGACTCCTCAATATCAAGACAGCAACTTGCCATTAATATTTTAGCTTGTCTTTTTGTAAATATATATTGTTTAATTACTTTTCCATTTTCAAATTTATCTTGAAGTTTATATAAAATTATAAAATATTCTTGTTGATTGTTATTCTTTAATGTATTAAAATTATCAATAATAGCTGTATATTCTCCGTTTGTAATTGTATTATTTAAAATTATATCATGATATATTATCATATACATTTACCATTATAATTATATTCATGGTGATATTTAATTTCATCTCGAGGTTTAACATACTTGTCTTTTATTTTATCTAAAATATCCATAATTTCTTTTAACTTATTTGTTGATATTACATTACTAATACAATTAATTTTAGTCGGGTCAATTTTAATAATATATGATTGTGCTAATGTTTCATAATATAGTTTTTCACCATCTAACATTTTTTTATATAATTCATCTAATTCATTAATCATTTTTCAATTCTCCTTTATTATATTGTTTTAAGTAGTTTAAGTATTTTTATAAGTAAGTCCTTATAAGAATAATATATAAATAGTTTTATAAGCAACTACTTAAACTACTTAAAGTTTTGTAAACACTTGTATATCAATCAAAAATGATATACGTTAAACTACTTAATAAGTAGTTTAAGATGTATTAATCTTTCTTATAACTATGTCCTTTAATACAAAGTCCTTGTTTTTTTTCAGTTTTTGTTTCATTATAGTACAATCGGTCGTATACTAAATCCTTTTGCTTTAACATTTCAATAAAGTTGGTTTTGTTTTCTGCACCAAAATTATTACTTTTGCACCAATTACTATAATTTAAAAATGCAGATTTAACTGATATGTTTTTATCTACTGTTTTATCTAAGGTTTCGCTAATCCAATTTCCTAATTTATCACTAATATTAGCATAATTCAGTGTTGCATTAGATATACATAATGGTGGAATTATGCCATCTTTTTGTATAATATCTCTATATTTTATTAATAGGTTAAATATTCCAGATATTTCATCTTGTGTTGTTAGTTTTTCTAATAGATTAATATCTTGTTCTTCTGGTTTAAAATGTCTATTAAATTCTATTATTTTCACTCTATCACTAGTAAATAATGTATCATCGCTTGCTGATGGTAAATAATTTGTATCTAAAATAATATTAAAATTCGGTGTAAATTGAAATGTTTTACCATATAACTGTCTTGCCGTTATTACAGATGAACTTGAAGTCCAATTTTTAATTTTTGCTATATCTAATATTGAACTTTTTTTTGGCTCTGAAATAATAACAAGTCTGGAAGCTTTTAATCTTGCTACTTGTGGACTTGCATTACCAGCTTGGGTTAATTGCTCTTCTATTAGTGAAGGGTCTGCAAATATTGAATATCCCTCTTCATTAGCTCCCATAAGCTTAGAAATTATACCACATAATGTACTTTTCCCATTTCTTGTTGTCTTTCCGAAAAGTATTGTAAAATTTGCATATTCACGATTTTTATTACCGCTTAATGAATAAGCTAATATTTTTAAAATGTAATCTTTTTTTTCTTGATTAGCTTCAGTAATATCATCTAAGAACTTTTTAAAATTTTGACAATCCTTATTATCATCATATACGACAGAACTAATTTTTGATAACAAGTCATTAGGATTGTGTGGTAAAAACGTTTTAGTTTCTAAGTTGTAAGTTCCATTTTGACAATTAAATATATATAAATTAGTATCAAGTTTATTTTCTGTTATGACATCAATAGACTTTGACATTTCAATCATCTTTTCTAAATTTCCTCTACTTCTTAACTTACCAAAATATTTAAAATAAATATCTTGTTTAGACTTATCTTGTATAGAGAGTGATGCATAGCTTAATAAAAAATCTGTAAGTCTTGTTGCGTAAGAGAAAGATTTCAGTTCATTATCGATTTTCCATACTTTTCCATTATAATGAAAAAAGCAGTTTGAGGTGCTGTTAAATCTTAGAACGCTTGAGAATACATAATTAAATAATCTACCAGCAGAAGTATCATCTAATGTAAATTCTTCGTTAGTTTCAATTTGAAATTCAAATATTTTATTAAATATTAAAATATCTAGTTCGTCTACTTGTTCATCCATTTTAATCACCTTTAGAAATTGATTTATTTTCTTCTTGACTTAACCATTTATCAATGCTAGATTTGCGAAATAAATATTTAACCCCTGAGCAAAAATAAGGCAATTGATGCAAATAAACCATTTTCCTAATGTTTGATTCGCCTATACCTATATATTTTTTAAGTTCTTTAATATTCATAATTTCCATTTAAGTTTCCTCCTCTCTTAATTTATTTATTGCATTTAAAATTTTATCTTCATTTGTTTTTGAAACTGGATATCTTAAAATCCTAGAAAGAGCTTCTTCTCGGATTCCAATTTTATTTGCAACCTCATAATTTTTAAATCTACTTCTTTTTATTACATTTTTTATATCTAATGATTCCAAAAGTATTCACTCCTTTCATAAATGTTAATATTTTTTGTTGACAAAATATATATTGTATGCTATAATAATATCAACAAAAGTTATTATAATATGATTATAACATTATAA
This sequence comes from Clostridia bacterium, assembly GCA_036653755.1. Taxonomy (GTDB): domain Bacteria; phylum Bacillota; class Clostridia; order TANB77; family CAG-465; genus RGIG5057. The sequence goes on along the minus strand of JAVVTJ010000018.1, from coordinate 3,667 downwards.
AATAGAATAGTAAAGCTTTTTGATATAAGTAACTAAAATAATTATTTATGATAAAAAGTTATTATAGTAACTTTTATTTGGAGGTAAAAATGATAGAGAAAAATAATAGTAAAGTAAATAATAGTAATGTTTTAAAAGATAGAATAAAAAATCTACATGCTATTAAAGAAAAGAAAGAAGGTAAAAAGATTTTATATGAAGAAATAAGCGAGGAAACTGGTATTAGCTTGTCTACTATTAAAAAGGTATTTGCTGATAAATATCCTGTTAATTTAAAATCTGAAATTATTACTAAATTTGTTGAATATTATAAAGTGAGTTATGATTATTTAGTTGGATGGTCAGAAACAATGAATCCTAAATATCATAATATTTATATATCAACAGGATTGAGTCAAAAAACAGTGGAATGCCTGATGAATGAAAAAGGTAAAATTTCATGTGATGAAACTGGAGTAATAGCAAGTACAATTAATTTATTATGTGAAAAAAAATATTTATTTGAAGTATGTAATTTAATTAATAAATATTTAATATCTGAGTTTGAAACAGAAATAAGTGAAAAAGTAAGCACATCTTTTAAAAGTATAGCTAAAGATACATTGATAGCAAGAACAAAAAATGGTGGTACAGAATGGATATCAAATAGAGAATTACATAATATATATTTATTTGAACTTCAAAATACTTTAATGGAATTAAGGAAAAGTATTATAGAGGGTGGTGAGTAGATAATGGCTATAAAAAAAATGTGTAAAAATAAATGGAAACTAATATTAGAAAAAGGCATTGATTCTAATGGTAATCGAATAAGAGTATGTGAAACTATTGAAGGACTTAAAGCGGATGCAGAAACTAGATATGCACAAATGAAAGTTGAAATTAAAGGTGGCTATTATATTGAAAACAAAAAAATTACTATGGAAAAACTATTAAATGATTGGGTTGAAAGCAGAAAAATAGACATCTCACCTAAAACATATAACACATACAAAATATATATTAAAAATATTGTAAAATGTATAGGACATATTGAACTATTAAACATTAATCCAAAGTTATTAGAGGATTTCTATCTTGAATTAAAGACTAATACAAAATATGCATCTAAAACTATCCTAACACACTACAATATTGTTAATGCCTCTTTAAATAAAGCAGTTATATGGGGATACATTGTAAATAACCCCAACTTAAGAGTATCTAAACCTAAAGTACAGAAAAAAGAAATTGTTTGTTATTCACCTAATGAAGTTCATGAACTCATATCAGTCTTACAAGATGAACCACTAAAATATCAGGCTCTTATATATCTAGCTTTAGATTCAGGAGCTCGTAGAGGGGAAATAATAGCTTTAAATTGGAATGATATAAACTTTATCGATGGAAGTATTAAGATTACTAAAAGTGTACAATATACTCCAGAAAAAGGTATATTTGAAAAAAATACTAAGACAGAAAATAGTGTTAGAAAAGTATATATATCTGATACTACAGTAGCAATATTAAAGAAATATCAAAATGAGCAATTAAGACAACAGTTATTATTAGGTAGCAAATGGTTAAAAAGTGATAGAGTATTTACAACTGAATATGGAGCTGTTATGCACCCAGATAGTGCTGGTAATATACTAGAACGAGTTACTAAAAAATATAATCTTAAAAGAATTAATTTCCATGCCTTGAGACACACATCAATTTCACTAATGATAGCATCAGGAATACAAGTACAAGTTATATCAAGAAAAGCAGGACATTCAAGTGTGCAAACTACAGATAGAATATATTCGCATTTCTTTGAAGATGAGTTCAAAGATACTGCTGATAAAATGAATCAATTCTTACAAGTAAAATAGTATAAGAAAATCATTGAAATATTAAAATCAATGATTTTCGGTTACATTTTTTTCTTTATAACATATTTATAAAGAAAATATATTCCTAATACAGAAATAGTATAACATATTACTTTTAAGAAGTTTATATTGATTATAAAACTAAAATTATTCTTTAATAAGTTAATTAATTTATAAACACTATCAAAATGAAGTATGTTTACAATAAGTGGTAATATAACATAATCTACTAAAGGAGCAGAACTTAATAGCATTACAAATAGCGTAGTCTTTTCTTGATAATATGATTCTTTTTCTTTTATTTTCTGTTCGATTGTTAATTTTAAGGATTCAATTCTTTTTTTTCTATTCATAAAATTATACATTTGTTCAAGTATAATATTAATTTCGCCATAGTTTGACTCTCTGTCATCAATATTATTATACAGCATTTTATTATATATATTTTTTAATTCTTTATAATTATATTTATCATTTATAAGATTCCTATACACTATTGTATCATCTATTGTTTTCTTTATCATTCTTTCCTCTACTGCTTGAATGCCAGAATATAATTGTAATCCTTCATTTGACACAACAACTGTAGCTATTTCATTAAAATATCGTTTTATATTCTTGTTCATACTAAAATTTTTATACTTGAATGCAAATTTATGTTTTTTATTAACTCCTGTAAGGACTGTATTTACAATAGGTAAATATTTTATATCATCATATAAATAAAAAGAGGTCCTTGAGTAAAATATATCTGTATCTTCATTTGACTCAAACAGACTTATTATATAATTGGTTATATCTTTAAGATTGCGAAAATAAGATGTTTTTAAATATTGTATATCTTCACCATCACGTTCAAGTTGCATATATTCAAGTATATTATCATCTTCTATATTACAATAGCATTTAGGCAATAATACATTATCAAATTCTATAACATTTATATCATAAAATGCATCACAAAATTCATCTTCTGATATTTCTTTTTTGTCTGAATATATATTATAGCTTATTATTATAGTGTTATCATCATATACTTTTATAATAGGGTATACTAAAGTATGTATAACACTAGAAAATATTTCAAATGGGTATAAGAATAATGTAATATATCCATGCTTATTATCTATCCATACTTCATCTTCTTGAAAATTAATTTCTATAGAATTTTTAAAATTTATACTTTTAAAATCCGTATTAATTTCTTTTGGAATGGAAAAGTTTCCTTGTATTTTTCTATATTCCTTTTTAAATTCTATAGGAATAAACTTTATATTTTCATTATCTTTTATGTATAAGGCTAATGCATTATCAATGCCAAAACATATCTTCTCACTTTTAATCAAATTAAGTGTTGTATTTATTATATCTAATTTAGTTTTTCCAAGATAAAACCCTTTATTAATTACAACTTTATAATTGTTCATTGTATGCCTCCATTTTTGTTATATTCTATCATAAAATGTCGTAAAAGTACAGAGGGGTAAAATGTCATAATTTGTCGAATAGGTAAAAATTCTTCATTTGTCACACTTTATTGGAAATAAAAAAAATTATATAAATATAAGAATCTTAAAAAAATGGCACCATAATGGCACCTGAAAGTAAAAAATAGACAAAAAAATAATACCAACATTAACTATAAATGTTGATATTAATGGTTGCGGGGGCAGGACTCGAACCTACGACCTTCGGGTTATGAGCCCGACGAGCTGCCAACTGCTCTACCCCGCGATATAATTACATATATAAGTATAATATATATTTATATGTTTGTCAAGCAAAATGAATAAAAAAGTTAAATTTTGCTG
>JAVVTJ010000017.1:0-20106 GCA_036653755.1 Clostridia bacterium | reverse complement strand
TTTCATTTACTACCCCACTAAATATAACTATTTATAATTGAATTGATAATTTTAAAACCAATAAAACTACATTTATTATTATTAATTTTTATATAATACTCTACATTAAATTTGTTTGTTATATCTCCAATAATTCTAATATAGTTGATATTCAAAACATATTCATTATCACTATTTTTACTTATTTTATTTATACTTGATAAATCATAATCTATAATTTCACTAAATCTTGGTATTATCGTAATAGTATCAGTATTTACATTGTATGATTTATAACTTAATATATCTATATCATCTCTTCTAAATATATCATAAATAACTTTCTTTAAATCATTTTTTTTTATATATCCAATAGGATAATACTCAAATCCATTTTCTTTAACCATATCCATTTTATCAGAATATTTTATTTTGTATTTGTCAAAATTATTTGATATTATATTTATTGTTAAATCTAATATTTGTTCATCTGATAAAATATTAGTTTCTTTATTAAATACGCTACTTAATATAACTCTATCTATCTTTTTAATACTTTCAAAAAAATTCTCGACTTTTATATAATTTGTATCAACTACACTATTTGTCTGAGTTATATTATTTGATTTTAGACTAAATATACAAAGTATAAATAACAATGATACTATTAAAATAACTTTTTTATACATAATTTACAACACCTAATTTAATATATGATTTTATATTAAATTTATTTGTTGTTTTAAAAACAATTATAGCATATTATTGCAAATTTATATTTTTATCAACTACCGGTAGTGTAAAATCTACTTTATATGCACTAGGAGCAAGTTGAACAAATGTTAATCCATCATTTAAAATTATTTCTTCACCATTTTCATCAAGCCATAATGTTCTAGACTTTTCTGTTTCTTTTTTCCAAGTTATTTTAATATATTTTCCATTTGTTAAGTAATATCCTTCACCCATTCCTATATTTGCTAATTCTTGTCTACCTTTTGTTTCTACATCTGGCAAATTGTAATTTTTAACATACATTATAACAATATTTTTAGCATAATATTGTTTTTTAGTTTCTCTATCTATATCTTTAATTCCTCTCATACTTCTATAAAAAACTTTATCATTTTTATCATAAACATATGAAACATTATGAAGATCTGAATATTTTATTTTTAAATTAGTAATCTCTACTCCTTCTTTAAAGTTATATTCTTCTATACTATACTTATATATTGGATTATCATTTCCAGATAATATATATTTTTTATCATTAGCAGTCTCTTTAATATTATTTATACTTGAAAAAGCATTATGATATCCTCCTCCAACTCTCCAATAATATTCATCATATAACCCATTTATATTATTAACTTTATACTTATTTATTGTACTTTCAGCTTTTGGGCTCCACCCAAAATGTGCAAATATAGCATCATTTTCCATAGCATAATGAACAAAATAATGTCTAGCACTTCTAATTGGTCCTATTTTAGAAGTTGTTTTATTTTTAAATAGTGCTAGCATTCTTGATTCTCCACCTTCTATTATCATTTCATAAATCATATAAGCATCTTGAAGTCCTGAATGTGGCCAAGCTGGTTTTTCATTATCAATTGATATAGCAATTGGTCTTTCAAAACCTTGATAAATTTGTAACTTTTTAGGTTGAACTTTTTCTACTACTTTATCAGGTTCTTCATTTTTATTTAATAATATATCTTTTTTAAAATATCTAAAATAATAAACAACTGATAAAACTGTAATTATAAATATCAGCAATATTATCAATATACTAATTTTCTTATTGTTCATATCATATACCTCACTTATTTTTTAAATTATACTCTATATTATTATATTAGTCAAGTAATTTGTTGCGATAAAATTGATGAATAATGTATAATAATTATATATCTACTAAGAATATTTATGTGATTAGTTATGGAAGAAGAAAATAAAATTTTTGCAAAAGATTATAGCATATATAAATATTTTTGGATATTTATATTAGGTTGTTTTATAGGATATATTTACGAAAGTATTCTATGCTTTTTTCAAGTTGGATATATAGAAAATAAACAAGGACTGTTATATGGACCTTTTGCTCCTGTTTATGGATTTGGAGCAGTTTTATATATGTTTGCTTTTAGAAAAATAAAAAAATTACCATTAATATTTTTACTTAGCTCTTTAATAGGGGGTTTTTTTGAATTTATATATTCGTTTATTCAAGAAATGTTTTTAGGTACAATATCATGGGATTATAGTGATTTTTTAATTAATTTTGATGGAAGAACTAGTGTATTTCACGCTATATTTTGGGGAATTATAGGAGTTATATTTTTTAAATGGATATATCCTTTTATCTCAAAATTAATTGAAAAAATTCCTATTAAATTAGGAAAGCTTTTATCATATATTTTATGTATATTTATGATTTTAAATTTTTCTATTTCTATTTCTGCATCTTTTAGGCAATATTTAAGATTAAATAATATACCTGCAAAAAATAATTTTGAAATATTTTTAGACAAATACTATACAAATGAGTTATTAGATAAACATTATCCATGTCACAAAAGAAGAATTAAATGATACTTACATATTATACAAAAAACAAGTTAACTTCACTAATTAACTTGTTTTTCATATGATATTATTAATTATTTAATCTAATTTAAAAACCTCTTGATGATCCTCCACCACCAGATGAACCTCCGCCTCCAGAGAATCCACCACCAGAGCCTCCAAATGGTCCGCCTCTACCACCTAAGAAAAAAAACAGTGGTATTCCTCTTCTTCTTGCAAAATTCATATAAAAGATAAATAATATCGCAATAATTATAAATGTAACAATATTTATAATAGAGTCTAATGTTTCTTGTGATTTATAATTATCATAACCTCCCTCAACTCCATATTCATTATATACAATTGCTTGAAGCTCTTTTACGCTATTTAAAATAGCTGTGTCATAATTATTTTCTTTAAGTGAAGGAATAGCTAAATTGTCTAATAATCTACCTGTTTTACCAGCACTTAAAAAACCATTTGCCCCATATCCCACTTCGATTCTAATTTTTCTTTCATCTTTAGAAAGAATTACTAATATACCATTATCTTTATCTTTATTTCCTATTTTCCATTTATTAAAAAGTTCAGTTGCATAGCTTTCAATATCTTGACCATTCATATTAGGAACAGTAACTACAACAATTTGTGCTGTTGTTTTTTCATCTACTGTTTTAGAAATATTAAAAATTTCATTTTCTACATTACTTGATAATATATCCGCAAAATCATTTACATAAAACTGTGAAGTTGGATTATATAAAGTAGAAGAATATACATTAGTAACAAAATATATGTTACATATAACTAAAAATGTTATTAATATATATTTATATTTTTTAAACTTTGTCATAATATACTCCTAAAATTTAACTTCTGGTAATTCTTTTTGAGTTTCAGTTACTTCTAAATATTTAGATTCTTCATGATTAAACATACCTGCTATCATACTATTTGGAAATGTTTTATTTTTTTTATTATAGCTTGCCACTTCATCATTATATTTTTTATTAGCATATGCTATTTTATTTTCAGTTTCAGAAAGTTCATCCATTAAAGATACAAACGCTTTATCTGATTTTATCTCAGGATAATTTTCAACAATTAAATTAACATTTTTAGTAAGATCAGCATTAGCATTTAATCTATCTTGTGTATCTCCTTTTACCATATTTGCTCTTGCGCTTGTTACAGAATCAACTATTTTTTGTTCTTGAGATGCTACACCTTTTACAGAATTAACTAAATTAGGTATAAGATCTGCTCTTCTTTTTAATTGATTATCAATTTCTGCTTGATTTTGTCTAATAGTTTCTTTTGCTCCAATTAATGAATTATTAATTGATAAGCCCCATATAAATACTATAACTATGACAGCTATTACGCATATTAAAATTATCATTCCTACTTTTCCATTTTTATTATTCATTTACATTACTTCCTTTCTACATATATATTAACACAATTTTTTATTATAATCAATACGTAAAATATACATTTCATCAAACTTTCATATAGACTAAAAAAATGATAGTACTACCTATCATTTTTAAATTTTTTCATTATTTCCTCTGCTTTATTTTTTAAAGCCACTGCATCTTCTCTGCTACTACCTTCTGGATAAATTGGCTTTAATATATTAAGTGTAACATAAGGTTTTGTTTTAATATATTGCATAATTTTAGTTGGATTTCTATATGTATATACCATTGGAATTATTGGAACATTATTTTTACAAGCAAATACAAAAGCACCAGTTTTAAATTTTCTTATTTTTTTATAATATGGCCAGAGTGAACCCTCTGGATATAGATGAACTGTTTTTTCTTCTTTTAATAATTTATTAATTGCATTTACAAACTCTTTTTTTGCATTCATATTTTTAGGAATTGGTACAGCATTTAATAACTTAATTATTACACGTATAATAGGTATTTCAAAGTTAGATTGTATTGTTGGAAAATATATAGGATTTGGAAAATTAGTAAATGAAGCAAATACACAATCAATATAATGTATATGATTTGATATTGTTATTTTTCCACCTTTTATATTTTTTAAATTTTCTATACCATTAATTTCTAAACCATTAATAATTCTACTATATATGTACAAAAAAGGACAAATTAAAATATATAACATTTTTGATAATGTTTTAAAGATAACAGAATCTGGCAAAAAATTATATTCAGAATCTATTTCCATCTTTTTTGTTGTTGGCATCGTAACTATATGTTCTTCTTCAACATTATTTTGAACTAATTGCATCATTAAACATCTCCAAAATTTCATCTATGCTTTTTTCTAAGTTATACTTTTCTGCAAATTGTGCATATTTATAACCTAATTGTTGCTTTTCTTCACTATGTTCAATCCAATAATCTATTTTATTTGCTAAATCACTACTATCATTTGTTTTAAATAAGCTTTTTTCACTTAATGCAAATTGTTTAGTTGCTGACTTTTTACTATTTGATATAATTGGCACTATTCCGCATGAAAATGCTTCTATACAAGAAATTGCTTCTATTTCAATTTCAGAAGCATGGACATACAAATCAGTATTTCTTATTATTTTTAACAGATTTTCTTTCAAATAAAAATTAAATATTGTTTTGTTTTTTAATTTTTCATCAGATAATTTTTTTAAAGTCTTTTCTGAAGGACCAGTTCCTGCAAGTATTAACTGTATTTTATCTTTATACTTAGATTTTGATATTGCATCTATTAATACATCTTGCCTTTTTTCTGGTGAATATCTACCTATCATAAGAATAACAAATTTATCTTTATATTTTTCATCTTTTATAAATTTATCATCCATTTTAAATATACTATCTACACCATTAGAAATAACATATAACTTTGATTTATAACCATGATTTTTTAATTCCTCTGCTATAAATCTACTTGGACAATGAATATAATTAAAATTTTTATAGAAAGTTTCATTAAAAAAAGCATATATAAAATCATTAACTATTTTATTGTTTCCCATTCCTATATTAAAACTAACATTTTCTGGTTGTACATGAAAAGCTGTTGTTGTTGGAATATTCATTTCATCAGCTATTTTTTTACCTTCAATACTTAAAAAAAATGGCATCATAAAATGTATTATATCTGCACCTTTAAAAGCTCTAATTAATACTTCTCTATCTGGTTTACCAAGTGACATTTTTTGTTTCTTTGCAAAAAATTGAACTAAATCTCTTTTTTCTTTTACAATATATCTATTTTTTCCTTCTTCACCAGTTGTTACAATTCTTACAGTGTGTCCCCTTTTTTCCAGAGTTTCTGCTAACCTTCTTGATGCCACAGTAATTCCATTTCCTTCTACATCAAATTGATCCATTACTAATGTTATTATCATAGTTTACTCCTATTCTTAAAAAATATATATTATATATTATACATTTTTAATGTTTATTATACAAGTAGTATCTAGAAAATAACTGATAAATACTTGTTTTTTATACAAAAAAGTAAACCAACTATTAAAAATTGATTTACTTACTTTAATAATATTATTTTGTAATTGTATGGTACTTAGAATAAACTTCGTTTAATTTTTCAACTAAATTATGTTCAATTGAATATGTTTTATTATTAACTGACATTTGATCTCCACAAATATTTATATTTACAGTATTATTATTTGCAATATTTTTTATTAAAAAATGATATGCTTTTCCTAGTTTTTCATCTCCTAATTTTATATTATTTTTCAACTTTTCATCTTTGATTGTATTAATTATAATTGAAATATCTTTTTTGTCCGTAATATTTGTTATATGTTTACCATCATAATCTAGTATACTTATTTCAATGTTTTCAATATTTTGATTTAAACTATATACTTTATTAAATTTGCTATTATCAATTAATTTTATAGTTCTATTAAAGAAAAAATATCCACACAATAAAAATATAAAAATAAATAATATAATTAATATTATAATAAAAGATTTTTTCAAATTTATCACCCCACTATAATTATATAATATATATATTTTTTGTCAAGTAGACTTGTTTTAAATATTTTTTTACAAGTAAATAAAATAAACGTTGATAGTTCAACGTTTATTTTCAAAATATATTGACATTGGCGGAGGAGGAGGGGGTCGAACCCTCGCATCCCTTACGAAATCTACTTGTTTAGCAAACAAGCCCCTTAACCACTTGGGTACTCCTCCAGTTAAATTATTATAAAAGTGGAAATGATTATTTCCACTTTTAACGTTTGGCGGAGGAAGTAGGATTCGAACCCACGGTACCTTTCGATATCACCAGTTTTCAAGACTGGCTCCATAAACCACTCGGACATTCCTCCAAACTCAGTATGTATATAATTATATCAGTTTTTTTACATTTGTCAAGCAATTTACAAAAATTTAATGTGAAAACTTAAAAATTTAAAAACCTTGAAAAAGGTCACTTAATGTGACCTTTTATTACATTCTTATTTTAAACTTTGATAATAAACTCTCTAAACCATCTTCATCATTATATTCAATTACTAATTTTTGATGTGATTTAGTAGTTTCTAGTTTTACTTTATATCCAAAATAATTTTTTAATTTATCTTCTACTTTTTGATAATAGACACTTTTAGGTTGCTTTTTTTCTTTACTTCTTTTATAATCATCAGCACCATATATAAGTTTTTCTACATCTCTTACAGTAAGTTTTTTTTCTATTATTTTTTCAAGTAATTCTAATTGTTTTTGTTCATCTTCAATTACAAGAAGAGCTCTAGCATGTCCTTCAACTATTTTACCATTCATTAATGCATCTAATATTTTTTCTTGTAATTTAAGTAATCTCATTATATTAGAAACAGTTGAAACATTTTTACCTGTTATTTTAGCAACTTCTGATTGTGAATAACCATCAATATCCATTAACTCTTTTATTGCTTTTGCTATTTCAACTATATTTAAATCTTCTCTTTGTATATTTTCAATTAAAGCTACTTGTTTTTTCTTAGTATCAGTATAATCTTTAACTATTGCAGGTATTCCTTTTAAACCAGCTATTTTAGCAGCTCTCCATCTTCTTTCGCCTGCTACAATAGTATAACCAGTCTCATCTTTTACAACTATAATTGGTTGTAATACACCATTTTCTTTAATAGAATCTGCTAATTCTTGTAATTTTTCTCTATCAAAAACTTTTCTAGGCTGATTTAACATTGGTTCAACTTCTGTTATATTTAATTCTACAACTTTTTCTAATTCTTTATTTTGATTTTCTTTTGAAGCTGTAGTAACTTTTTCTAGTTCTGTACCGTCTTCACCAAAAAAAACATTAAGACCTCTTCCTAATCCTTTTGACATACTATTTTACCCCCTTTTCGTTAAGAGTAAGTAATTCTTTTGCTAATTTTTTATATGTTTCTGCACCTTTTGAATCTTTATCATATAACGTAATTGGAAGTCCATGACTTGGAGCTTCGCTAAGTCTTATATTTCTTGGTATAATTGTTTGAAATACTTTATTTCCAAAATATTTTTCTACTTCAATTGCTACCTCACTTGATAAATTTGTTCTTGCATCAAACATAGTAAGTACTACTCCCTCTACATTTAAGTCTTGATTTAAATGTTTTTGAACTAATTTTATAGTATTTATTAACTGTCCTAATCCTTCTAATGCGTAATACTCACATTGAATTGGAACAAGTACACTATCTGATGCTGTAAACGCATTAAGTGTTATAAGTCCAAGTGATGGTGGACAATCTATAAGTACATAATCATACTTTTCTTTAACACTATCTATTGCTTTTTTTAGTCTATTTTCTCTTGACACCATTGATACAAGTTCAATTTCTGCTCCAGCTAAATTTATATTAGCTGGACACACATCTAATTTTTTAATCATTGTAACTTGTATAGTTTCTTCCATAGGAATACTATCTACTAAAACATTATATACAGACTTATCTTGATGTGCTTCAACACCTAGTCCACTTGTTGCATTTCCTTGAGGATCTATGTCTACAAGTAGTACTCTTTTCCCTTTCTCAGCAATACATGCACTTAAATTTACAGCTGTTGTAGTTTTACCTACACCACCTTTTTGATTTGCAATTGATATAACTTTTGCCATTAATGTCACCTCGATATATATTATAGTATATTTAAACGCAAAAAAAAAGAGTAACAGTCAAATTTGTTACTTTTTTCGCCATTTTGTGACAATTTATATTTTTAATTTATTTCAAACATTTGTTCTTTTTACTTTTTAATTAGCTCTACAATGGCATTTTTTTGATTTTTCCATAACTTCTTGGATAATTTTTTGATGTGTTTTTTATTTTTTGTATTTGCAATATATATCTATTATATATTTCTTCTTCATTTATTTTAAGTTTATATTCATTCTTTGATTTTAGCTTTAAATTTAAAATATTAAAAGCATTTTTCGATTTTAATATTTCTTCTTCATAACTATCACCTTTCATATATACTGCAATTCCATTTACTTTTAAATATGGCGTTGTATATTCCGTTAGTATATTTAAAGGTGCTAAAGCTCTTGCTACTACAACATCATATTTTTCTCTACATCTTTCTTCATTTGCTATATCTTCTGCTCTTCCATGAATTATATTAACATTTTTTATTTGTAATTTATCTATTACTTCTTGAAGAAATAGTAATCTTTTATTTAAAGCATCTAATAACGTAATCTGTAATTTATCTTCAAAAAATATAGCAATAACTATACCAGGAAATCCTGCTCCTGTACCGACATCTATCACTTTATCTGTAACTTTAATATATTTAGTACATTCTAAACAATCTATAAAATGTTTTACAATTATTTCATATTCATCTGTTATTGCAGTTAAATTTATTTTTTCATTCCACTCTAATAATAAATTTTTATACTTTTCAAGTTTATCTAAAATATTATCATTTAATTCGTAATTATATTTTTTAGCTTCATTATATAATTCAATTTTAAAACTTATATCTTCTTTCATATGAAAATCTCCTTTTTATTTTATCTTATTTTGACTTAAATATATAAGCAAGACTGATATATCTGCTGGTGATACACCTAATATTCTTGAGGCTTGCCCAACAGATAAAGGTTTTTGTTTATTTAATTTTTGTCTTGCTTCTAAACGTAATCCTTTAATTAATTCATAATCTAAATCTAATGGTAATTTTTTATTTTCTAATTTTTTAAATTCATTTATCTGTTCTTGTTGTAATTTAATATATCCTTCATATTTTAATTGTATTTCAACTTGTTGTGTTATATCATTAGATAAATTAGGATTATCTCTATCTAATATAATTAAATCATTATATGTTACTTCACTTCTTTTTAATAAATCGCTTGCTTTATAACATTTATCTATTTCTTTACTACCTAATCTTGTAAGTAATTTATTTGTTTCTTCTGTTGGATATATATTAAGTTTTTCTATTCTTTTTATTTCTTCATTTATTTTAATTTTTTTATCAAGAAATTTATTATACTTTTCTTGTGAAATAAGACCTATTTTATATCCTTTTTCTTTAAGCCTTAAATCAGCATTATCTTGCCTTAAATTAAGTCTATATTCAGCTCTAGAAGTCATCATTCTATATGGTTCATTAGTTCCTTTTGTTACTAAATCATCAATTAAAACTCCAATATATGCCTCTGATCTATCTAATATTAATGGCTCTTTTTCATCTAATTTAAGTGCTACATTAATGCCTGCCATTATACCTTGTGCTGCAGCTTCTTCATATCCAGAACTTCCATTTACTTGTCCTGCAAAAAACAATCCTTCTATTCCTTTATATTCTAAGCTTAATTTTAAATTAGTAGAATCAATTGCATCATATTCAATTGCATATGCAGGTCTCATTAATTTTGCATTTTCTAAACCTAAAACACTTCTATACATTTGAATTTGTACTTCTTCTGGCATTGACGAAGACATTCCTTGTATATACATTTCAGATGTTTCTTTTCCAAGTGGTTCAATAAATAATTGATGTCTATCTTTATCTCTAAATCTAACAACTTTATCTTCAATTGATGGACAATATCTAGGTCCTATACCTTTTATTTTTCCACTATATAATGGTGATTTATCTAAATTATCTAATATAATTTTGTGTGTATTTTCATTTGTATAAGTTAAATAACAATCAATTTGTTTTCTATTTAACATTTCAATATTTTCTATATTATCAAATGAAAACAAATTAACTTTTTCATCACCTTTTTGTACTTCCATTTTAGTTATATCAATATTATTTATATTAACTCTTGCAGGCGTACCTGTTTTAAATCTTCTTAGTTCTATTCCAATATCAAGTAAACTTTGTGATAAATCATTTGCGGGGAAAACGCCATCTGGTCCACTTTCGTATGATACATCACCTATTATAATTTTACCTTTTAAATATGTCCCTGTAGCTACAATAATAGCTTTTGTTTTATATATAGCTTCTGTTTTTGTCTTAACTCCAATAACTTTATTTTTTTCTTCATTTGTTATTATTTGAGTAATTTCTGATTGATAAACATCTAAGTTTTTTTGATTTTCTAATGTCTTTTTCATCTCTATATGATACATTTTTCTATCTGATTGCATTCTAAGTGAATGAACTGCAGGTCCTTTTGATAAATTTAACATTTTAGATTGTATAAATGTTTTGTCAGCATTTTTTCCCATTTCTCCACCTAATGCATCAATCTCCCTAACTAGATGTCCTTTTGAAGTTCCTCCTATATTTGGATTACATGGCATATTAGCTAATGTATCCATATTTATAATAAACATTGCTGTTTTTTTACCCATACGACTTGTTGCAAGAGCAGCTTCACATCCAGCATGTCCTCCACCTATTACAACAACATCATATTCTTCTGCATTATAACTCATAACTATTTCCTACTTTCCTAAACAAAACTTTTGAAATATTTTTTTAACTATATCTTGATTAATATCACTACCAATAATTTCTCCTAATTTTTTTGTAGATTCTTTAATTTGAATAGAAATTATGTCTACTGGCATATCATTAATTGTATCGTTCATTGCTTTTTCTAAATAATTAACTGAATCTTCTAATAATTGTTTATGTCGTTCATTTACAATTATTGTGTCATTTAAATTATTTAATTTATCATTAAAAAATAACTGAATTATTTTATCTTTTAATTTATCAATTCCAATATCTTCACTTACTGATATGTTAATTGTATCATTTATGTCCTTTTCTTTTAATTGGCTCATAAAGGCATCAAAAATAGATTTATCATATTCATCTATCTTATTTATCACTGGTATATATTTAATTCCTTTATTTTGCATTTTAAGAAGCATATCACTGTCTTCTTTTGACAATGTATTATCAACATTTAAAATATATATAACAAGATCTACTTCATCTAATTTTTTTATACTTTTAGAAACACCTATTTTTTCAATAATATCTTCTGTATCTCTTATACCAGCAGTATCTGAAATATTTAATATAACATCACCTATATTTATAGTTTCTTCAACTACATCTCTTGTAGTACCTGCAATATTAGTAACAATAGCTCTTTCATATTTTGCTAAATAATTTAAAAGTGAAGATTTACCTACATTAGGTCTACCTAAAATAGCCACATTTATACCATTTTTTATATATTTTCCTTCATTATATGAATTAATTAATTTATTTATCTCTAATATTTCTGATTCTAATAATTTTATAATATTAAAATTTTCTACTTCTTCATAATCATATTCTGGATAATCAACACTAACTTCAATTTGAGCTAATATTTCAACTAATTTTTCTCTTAAATTAGTTATTTTAACAAACAAATCTCCATTTAATTGACTTGTTGCAACTTTTGCTTCTATTTTTGTTTTAGCATTAATTAAATCAATAACACTCTCTGCCTCTGATAAATCCATTTTTCCATTTAAAAAAGCTCTTTTTGAAAATTCTCCTGGCGTAGCTAAATCTGCTCCATTTTTTATAACTATATCTAATATTTCCTTAGTTACATAAGTTCCACCATGACAATTTATTTCACAAATATCTTCACCTGTAAATGAATTTGGACTTTTAAAATACGAAACTAATACATTATCTATAAATTTGTTATTATATATTATTTTACCATATATAATTCTATTTGTCTCAAGTTTAGAATAATTAGTAAATATTTTACTAATTATATTTAAACTTCTGTCACCACTAATTCTTATTATGCTTATTCCACTCGCTCCAAGTGCTGTTCCTATTGCAGCTATTGTTGACATAACTTATCACCTTTCTTATTAAAAAACCAGCTTAATATGCTGATTTTTTATTTTATTAATCATTATAATTAGAATTATTAAATTTTTTCTTTATAACCAATCTTCTATTTGGTTCTTCACCATAACTTTCAGTCATAACATCACTTCTAGATGATAATTCTTGATGTACTATCATTCTTTCATATGATGACATTGGTTCTAATTTTATTGGTTTTTTATATTTAGAAACATTATCTGCCATTTTATTAGCAAAAGCTTTAAGCTTTTCTTCTTTTTCTTTTTTATAATTATTAATTTCTACAAAAACTTTTGAATATTCAGCATCTTCTCTTTGAAGCATTGCATTCAATATTGATTGAATAGATTCAATTGTCTTTCCTCTATATCCTATTAAATGTTTAGGTTCATCTAATTCTATTTTTACAATAACTTGTTTTTCATCACCACTGCAAGTATGTTTTATATTATCTTCACCTGTTATTTTAAAAATGTCATTCAATATTTTATCTATTCTTTCACTTGTTGCTAACAATACATCTTCTGTTACTTTTTTATCAACTGTAAGTTTTACTTTTGCAAGTTTTTGTGAAAGCATTCCAAGTATACCACCTACTTTAGGTTCTTCTATAACATCAATAACTACATCATCTCTTGCAACTTTTAATTCTTCTAAACCTTTTCTTATGGCTTCTTCTACTGTTTTACCTATTGATTCAGTTGTTCTTTTCATTACTTTTTCCCCCTTTATTTGAGCTTAATAATAAACTAACCTCTTTTTTTTCTTCATGCAGTTTAATTAATTTAGGTGTTATTATTTGTTGTAATATCTGGCATACTGTACCTAGTAGCCAATATATTCCAAGTGCTAGTGGCGTTGTAAATGCAACAAAACCCGAAAGCATTGGTATCATCATATTCATTGATTTTTGCATTTCCATTTGTTCTTCTGTCATTTGACTAGATTTTTGCATTTGTTTTATTTGATATATAGCAAAAATTACACTAAGTATTGGAATTATAACAGATATTGGATTTGCTTTTTTTTCTGCTCCACCCAAAAATGCAGTATAAGGAATATCTCCTAAATTTAATCCTAAAAAATTCATATCTATTATTTTATTTTCATTTGCAATTATTATTTCAGAATTACTCATTTCAGCATCACTTACTTCTTCTTTTTTTAATAACTGCTGAGTATATACTTTTATTTCATCTTTTGGCATTTCAATAATATACGTTAAAGGTTGTCTAACTATATAAAACATACCTAATATCAACGGAAATTGAATTAATAATGGCAAACATCCTCCTAATGGATTTATTTTATGTTCACTATAAAGTTTAGTTGCTTCTTCACTTTGTTTAACTTTATCATTTTTATACTTTTTCATTATTTCATCATATTTTGGCTTTATTTTATTAATTTCCTCATTAGATTTTATTTGTTTTAAATAAATTGGAAATAACAAAGCTTTTGTTATTAATGTAAAAAGTATAATTGATAATGCATAATTATCCTGAGTTATGTTATATATAACTCTAATTATTGTGCCAAATATACTGGCAATCATTTCAATCATATTTTTTCTCCTAATTTTTTATTTTAGATAATCTACTCCACCTTTTGAAAATGGATTACATCTAATTATTCTAAATGCACCTATAATACAGCCTAATACAAGTCCATATTTTAATAATGCTTGTTTAGTATATTCAGAACAAGTTGGATAAAATATACATCTTTTTCCTAAACTTTTAGAAATATATTTTTGATAGAAATTAATAGCTAAAACACCTATATTTCTAGGAATGTATAATATTTTTTTAATTATTTTCATCATTTTATTCCTCATATATATTTAATCTTTTAAATGCATTTTTAATATCATCTTTTATTTTATAATAATCTATATCATCTATTTTTGTAGTTTTTTTATACATAAAAACAATTGTAAGTCCTTTTCTAAGTAACTTTTCTTCATCTTTATATACTTCTCTTACCCATCTTTTCATTTTATTTCTATGTACACTTATACCATTTTTTTTAGAAACACATATTCCTATGGTATTTATAGGTTTTTTATTTTCAATAAAATATACAATTAAAAATTTAGCACTTGCAAATTTTCCTTTATTTATTAAATATCTAAATGTACCTTTTTTCTTTATACTTATTGTATATTTCAATTAAAACACCTCTGTTAAGTAGCAAATAAGTGGATATGAAAACATACCCACTTATATATTTAAGCACATAGTACTTTTCTTCCTTTTGCTCTTCTTCTTTTTAAAACTGCTCTACCTGCTGTTGTTTTCATTCTTTGTCTAAAACCATGAACTTTATTTTTTTGTACATTTTTTGGATTAAATGTTGTTGTCATAACTTGCACCCCCTCGTATGATTATATATTTTATACATTTTCAAATATACTTTAATCATTATAATTAAAGCCAACATTAAATATGTTATTACAATATTAACATAAGTATTATACACTAATAGATATTATTTGTCAATATTTTTTTATTTTTTTATAATTTTGCGTTAAAAAATTTCTCTTTTAACGCATTTAACGCAAAAAAGCTGTCAATAAATTAAAATTAACAGCTTTTTATTACTTAAATTACTTTAATAAAGAATTACAACATTATTTTGAGTATCATACTGATTATAAAAATTAGTATTAATTGAAGAATCAATTCCAATTTTAATTTCACAAATATCTTCATTTTCAAAACATATTTCTTTAATAAAATCTGGAATAGTTCCAATATCTTTATATTTATAATGTGTACATAAAGGTATTGTTATAGTCACTTTTCCACCAAGATATTTTACAATAGTATCAATAACATACATACCATTTTTAATAAGTGCTTTTTTTAATATAACTCCTATTGCTTTTTTTCCTGTTTCTTTACATTCAAATACTATAATAGGTGCTGTTTTACTAAAAGCAACAACTGCAATTTCATCTTTTTCATCAAAAATAATAAAATCTACGTTTGGTAAAATATTATCTTTACCCATTAAAGATCTATTAAAAATTTTAACTGGATCAAAAAAAGTTTGTGTTTCTTCTGTATATTCAATTATACCTGGCATATAGTCATAATCTACAACTTCTAAAATGTTTGGTTTTGTCATTGAAATTGTGTACAATTTTAAATTTTTCGGTATTTTTTCTTCAATTTTTTTAAGTGAATTCAAATATTCCTCCTTATTAATTTTTGAAAAATTTTGACAATATCCATCTGTTAATTCTTTTCCTAATGTAATAATCATCTTTCTCTTTCCTTTCTTCTAAAATTATTTTTGAAACATAATTATAATTAATATATTAGTATTATACCAAAAATATATAATTATGTCAACAAAATTGTGATATTTTTATTATTTTTAACTTTTATTCATTATAAATTTATATTTTCTTATTTTTTTATAAAATTATCCAAAAAACTTGAATTTTAGGTAAATTAATGATATATTATATATATAAATTTTAAATCAATTTTTCACATATTTCACAATAATCCACAGAAATTATGTAAAATAAACTTAAGATTTATCCTAATTTGTCGAAAAGTTATCCACAGGTGTGGATAACCCTGTGGATAACTTTATGAAAACATTGGTTTTAGAAAGGTGGTTTTATGCAAGAAAATTTTATAAATACATGGTCAGAAGCACTTGAAATACTAAAAGAAGAAATATCACCAGTAGGTTATAAAACATACGTAGATGTAATGATTCCAAGAATTGCTGATGAAAATACAATTTGTCTGCTAGCACCTTCAAATTACCATATAGACATTTGTAAAAAAAGATATTTAGATTTGATTCAAAATACACTTCAACTACTGACAAAAAGAGATTACATTATAACATTTGAATCTAAAGAAATTATACCAGAATATGATAATGCAGATGATTTAATTAAAAATACAAATGAACCATTAAATATTAAACTAACAAAAGATGAAAAAAGTGAAAATGTAGAAGAAACTAATGAAAATATAGTTATACAATCAAACCTTAATCCAAAATATACTTTTGAAAATTATATCGTAGGCTCAAATAATAGATTTGCACATGCTGCTGCAACTGCTGTTTCTGAAAATCCAGGACAAGAATACAACAATCCATTATATATTTATGGAGGTGTAGGACTTCGGTAAAACACATCTTATGCAAGCCATAGGAAATGAATTAAAGAAAACTCGTCCTGAACTAGTAATAATGTATGCAACAGGTGAATTATTTACAAATGAGCTTGTTACGGCTTTAATGACTAACAAAAATGAAGAGTTTAGAAAAAAATATAGAAATGTAGATTTATTACTAATAGATGACGTTCAATTTTTAGCTGGAAAAGATAAATGCCAAGAAGAATTTTTTCATACTTTTAATACTTTATTTCAAAGTGGAAAACAAATAGTACTTACATCAGAAAAACCACCAAAAGATATAATGATGTTAGAAGAAAGACTAAAAACTAGATTTGAAATGGGACTTTCTGTAGATTTACAAACGCCAGATTATGAAACAAGACTTGCTATTTTAAGAAAGAAAACACAAAATGAAAGATATATTATAAATGATGATGTATTAATTAAAATTGCAACAAAAGTAAAATCTAATGTAAGAGAGTTAGAAGGTGTTTTTAATAAATTAGTAGCATATTCATCTTTTACAAATAATGATTTAACAGATTCAATAGTAGATAATACAATTGAATCAATATTAGTTAAAAATTCAAAAGTATTATCAAGTAAACTTATAATGCAAGTAGTAGCAAAGTTTTTTAATATTAAAGTTACAGATTTAACAAGTGATAAACGTTCTAATAGTGTAGCATATCCCAGACAAATAGCAATGTATTTATGTAGAGAATTAGCTAATTTATCTTTTCCTGTAATAGGTAGAGATTTTGGTGGAAGAGACCATTCAACAGTTTTACATGCTTATGGTAAAATAAAAGAAGAAATAGATAATAATATAGAAACTAAAAATATAGTAAAAGAACTTGAAAAGTCGCTATCTATAACGGATTAATGAACTTTTTTTAATATATTACATATTTATTTCATTTGTGTTACAAATGTGTTACAAAGTGAAAGTTATCCACAGTTGCTTGTGGATAACTCTGTGGATAACATGTGGATAACTTTCACTTTTACAAGTTATCCACAGTTAAACATTTGTTTGTGGATAACTTATACATGTTATCCACAGGTTTATCCACAGACATACTTACTTTAACAGTGCGGGTTTGAGATAGTTATCCACACTTTCCACAGCCCCTACTACTACTACTACTAATTATTATATATATATTATATATAGTATGTAGCAAAATTTAAATTTTCATTAAAATATGTGGAAAGTGTGGATAACTATAAAAAAGTATATTAAAATTATTATAATATTAACTACTTATAATAATTTAGATTACAATAAAAATAAATTTTATATAAATGGAGGAATAAAAATGAAAATAAATTGTCAAACAAGTGAATTAATAAATGGATTAAATATAGTATCTAAAACTGCATCTTCAAAAACAACAATGCCGATATTAGAAGGAGTTTTAATAGAAGCATTTAACAACAAAATTAAATTAACAACATATGATTTAGAACTTGGCTCAACACATACAATGGAGTGTAAAGTTATTGAAGAAGGTTCAACAGTAGTAGATATTAAAATGTTAAATGAAATAATGAGAAGATTAGAAGCAGAAGAAATAAATATAGAATCAGATAATAATTTATTTACAATAAAATCAATAAACGGTGTATTTAAACTTGCTGTTATGAATCCAAATGAATATCCTAAATTACCTATATTTGAAATTCAAAGTAGTGTAGAAATAAAACAAAAAATATTTAAAGAAATGATTAAGAAAATATTATTTGCAGTAAGTACAGATGATAATAGACCAATATATACAGGAGCTTTACTTAAAGTAGAAGATAATATATTAACATTAGTTGCATTAGATGGTTTTAGACTTGCACTTAAAAAATATATAAATGAAAAAGAAATAAATAATTTTAAAGCTATAATTCCTGGAAGAGCATTAGGAGAAATATTAAAAATATTAAATGACGATGAAGAAAAAATAATAAAAATAGGAACTAATAGAAATCAAGCTTTATTTGAAGTAGAAAACAGTGTAATTGTAAGTAGAATAATAGATGGTGAATTTTTAAATTATAATAATATAATACCAGCAGAAAGAGAAACAAGAATAAGAGTTAAAACTAAAAATTTATTAGATACCTTTGAAAGAGTAGCTTTATTTGCAAAAGAAAGTTCAGATAAAGATAAAAAATCACCAGTTAAAATAAATATTTCATTAGATGGATTAACATTAAGCTGCGTAAGTCAAACAGGAGATGCAAAAGAAGCAATAGTTGCAACTTTAGAAGGTAAAGAATTAGAAATTGGATTTAATCCACGCTATTTTATTGAAACTTTAAAAGTTATAGAAGATTCAGAAATATATATAGATTTTACATCTAGTATAGCACCTGCTGTTATTTATCCTATAACAGGAAATAATTATTTATATATTGTACTTCCAGTAAAACTTAGACAAGAATAATTTGTAGGTAGAAAAATGTATATTAAAACTTTAAAATTAGATAATTTTAGAAACTATATAAAACAAGATATTTCATTTATAAAAGGAATTAATCTTTTTATAGGTGATAATGCACAAGGAAAGACAAATATAATTGAAGCTATATATTTAACTGCTTTTGCTAAATCATATAGAACAAATAAAGATGAAGAAGTTATTAATTTTGAAAATGAATATTCAAGAGTTAAATTAGAATATAATAAAAAAGAAATAAATGATAATATAGAAATATTTATTGATAATAAAGGAAATAAAATTATAAAAAAAGATGATATAAAAATAAATAAAATTTCATCACTAATTGGAGAAGTATTACTTGTTATATTTTCGCCAGATGATTTAGATATTGTTAAAGGTTCTCCTAGTAGCAGAAGAAAATTTTTAGATATGATATGTTGTCAAATATCAAAATCATATATGATTTGTTTTCAAGAATATAATAAATGTTTAAAATTAAAAAATAATATATTAAAAAGAAATATATGCAAAGAAGATAAAGAATATATATATGTTTTGCATGATAAAATGAGTGAAAATATATTTAAAATTGTTAATTTTAGAAAAAATATATTAGAAAAATTATTAGAAAAAGCTAAAAATATACACTTAAATATAACTAAT
>JAVVTJ010000016.1:0-21205 GCA_036653755.1 Clostridia bacterium | reverse complement strand
AGTGTGGAATTTTAGTTTACTATAAAAGTACAAAACTTTTACACTACCAAAATTATAATGGGGGGAATAAATGATGGATAATATAAAATATGGATTAATAGGTTGTGGAAGAATATCACCAAACCATATTTCAGCAGCAATAGCAAATAATGTAAAAATTGTTGCGATGTGTGATTTATTTGAAGAAAATATAGATAAAATTTTAAAACTTTTTAATTTAGAAAACAGTGGTATAAAAAAATATACTAATTATAAAGAAATGATAAAAAATGAAAAGTTAGATTTAATTGCGATAGCTACAGAAAGTGGTAAACACGCAAATATTGCTTTGGATTGTTTAGAAGAAAATATAAATTTAATAATAGAAAAACCAATAGCTTTATCAATAGATGATGCTGATAGAATAATAAAAAAATCACAAGAGAAAAATCTTATAGTATGTGCAAATCATCAAAATAGATTTAATAAATCAATACAAAAAATCAGAGAAGCAATTGATAAGAATATGTTTGGTAAACTTATGTATGGAACTGCGCATATAAGATGGAATAGAGGAAAAGATTATTATGAACAAGCTAAATGGAGAGGAACATGGGAACAAGATGGTGGGGCATTGATGAATCAATGTATACACAATATTGATTTATTAAGATGGATGATGGGTGAAGAAATAGATGAAGTTTTTGCTTATACAGATAATATGAAACATAATTATATTGAAGCAGAAGATTTAGGAATAGCTCTGATCAAATTTAAAAATGGTGCTTATGGAATAATAGAGGGTACAACTAATATATATCCAAAAAACTTAGAGGAAACTCTTTATATTTTCGGAGAAAATGGTACAGTTAAAGCAGGTGGAAAATCAGTAAACATAATTGAGGAATGGAATTTTTCAAATAATAATGAGGATGTAAATAAAATAAAAGAGGTAAATAGTGAAAATCCAGATAGTGTTTATGGTTTTGGACATACACCATTATATAAAAATGTTATAAATGCGATAAATACAAATACTAAACCATTAGTGGATGCTACAGCTGGTAAAGAAGCATTAGAATTGGTACTTGCAATATATAAATCAGCTTTTGAACATAAATCTGTAAAATTACCACTAGAAAAAGGTTCAACGTTGGATTTTAAAGGGGTGAAGTTTAATGGAATTTATTGATTTAAAAAAACAATATAGTATTTTAAAAGATAAAATAGATGAGAATATAAATCAGGTATTAACTGATGGTACATATATAATGGGAAATAAAGTTAAAGAATTTGAAAAAAATATTGCTGAATATGTAGGAACTAAGTATTGTGTTACTTGTGCTAATGGTACTGATGCTTTATCTCTTGCATTAAAAACATTAGATATAAAAAAAGGTGATGCTGTGTTTGTACCTTCTTTTACATTTTTTGCTACAGCAGAAGTAGTATCAAATTGTGGAGCTACACCAATATTTATTGATTCAGATATTAATACATTTAATATTGATGTGAATAAGATTGAAAAGGCAATAATAGATATAAAAAAAGAAAACAATCTTATACCTAAAGCAATAATACCAGTAGATTTATTTGGATTACCAGCTGATTTTGAAAAAATAGAAATCATTGCTAAAAAATATAATCTATATATAATTGAAGATGGTGCACAAGGATTTGGTGGTAGTATAAAAGGGAAAAAAGCATGTTCATTTGGAGATATAGCAACCACTTCTTTTTTTCCAGCTAAACCATTGGGTTGTTATGGAGATGGAGGAGCAATATTTACAAATGATGAGAAAATATACCATTTATTATGTTCTATAAGAGTTCATGGAAAAGGAAAAGAAAAATATGATAACATTAGAATAGGAGTTAATTCTAGATTAGATACAATACAAGCAGCTATATTACTTGTAAAATTAGAAGCATTTAAAAGTTATGAATTAAAGGATAGGAATATAGTTGCTCAAATTTATCGTGATTGTCTTAAGGACATAGTACAAAATCCATATATTAATCAAAATTTTATAAGTAGTTATGCTCAATATACTATAAAATTAAATAGTAAAGAAGAAAGGGATTATTTAAAATTAAAGCTTCAAGAAATAGAAATACCTTCAATGATATATTATCCTAAACCGTTACATAGACAAATAGTATATGAAGATTATAACTTTAATTTAGAAGATTTAAAATTATCTGAAAAATTAAGTGATATCGTACTTAGCTTACCCATGCATCCTTATCTAGAAGAAAAGGATATAATTAATATTTGTGATAATATAAAAAAAATATTAAAAGAATTTAGGACAATTAAGTAAATATTTTTTTAAATAGAAAGAGAAATTCAAATATGAATAAAAAACTTTTAAAAAAACTAGTTTTAGTGGTAGTAATAGTTATTATTATAATAATTGTGTTTATTTTAAAAATTGATGATATTAAAATAAACTATTTATGGAACAATACAGTTAAAATTAGTTTACAAGATAAATGTTGGGAAAAAGAACATGCATATAATGCTGGAAGTACGTTACAAATACCATTACATTATGCATTTACTGAAGGCGATATAGAAAAACAGAAACAATTTAAAAAACAATTTAAAGAATTTGATATTGATAAATATATAAAGGAATATAAAATAAATCAGCTTGATAAATTGCAATATATGTATTTAGTATCTAGATATTTGGTTTTAGAGTGTAATGAAAAAAGTAATAATAATGTTCAATTAGCTAATAAAATGATGAAGTTAATATATAAAATGTGGGATAATCCTATAGATAATTGGAATTTAGTTGGTTTAAAAAATATGGGCAAAAGTATAGAATGGAAAATACATAATAAAGAAGTTGAAAGAAGTTATTATAGAGCTATTACTGATATAGAATTATATGTTTTGGCAATTTCATGTGATTTACAATATTATTTTAAAATTAATGGAAATATAGATAATGAAAATAAACTTAAATATATTACAAAATATGTTAATTATATTTTTGATAGTGAAATAAAATATGTAGATGATAAAATATGGTACTTTCAAGCAGATGTATGGAGTGAACATCCAGATTATTTATATGCAACATATGATGAAATTAAAGAACATTTAAAACCTATCCCAGTAAAAAATATAGTAATGGATAGTTCACATTATTCAAGATTTCCTCTGTGGCTTGTTAGTTTTAGAGAGATACAAGATGAAGAATATAGAAAAAAATATAGTAAGTTGTTAGATGATTTATCACATACATTTATAAGTAAAGTACTAGTCGTACCTACTGATGATTTTAAATTATATAGAACTAAAAATTATATGAATGGTATTAATGGATTATTTAGATATAATTATATGAATAAAGGTAATAACTATGCACATAAGCCATATTCATTAGGCACATTTTATTTAGGATGGTGGAAGTTTACTGATACAAAAGAAATAGATAATATATATAAAAGTATTTCTAAAATCAGTTTTCCTATGAGTCTTAAATATAGAAATTCTTATACAACTTTTGATAAAAATAATTATGAAAATTTTGTAAAAGGTAGCATGGTATATCCATATGTATTGAATAATGGATATGCTGAATTGATTAGTTTATTAAAATATAATAATAAATAAAAGAAAAGGAATGTGATAATATGGCAAGAAGAGGAAGCAGTAATCAAGATGATTACAAAGAAAAAAAGACAAATAAAAAGAAAATAACAAAAAACATATTTTTTAGAATAATATTTGTTGTTTATGTATTACTAACAATAGTATTTTTTGGGTATATTGTATCTATTAATATGGTACCAACAAAATATTTAGTTATACTAGCGGTTATAATACTAGGAATAACAGCAGGCCTTTCAATTGGCATTTTAAGGCCAAAAAAGAAAAAAGCAATAAATATAGTATGTACATTAACTGCATGCTGTATATTGGCTGTTTATGGAACAGCATACTACTATTTAGGTAATGCTTTAAACTTTATTGGTACAATGTCAAATATTAATGAAGAAACAGAAGAATATTATGTAGTTGCTTTAAAAGATAGTAAGTTTAATAAAATAGAAGATATAAAAGGTAAAGAATTATATATGTTTGAAATTGCAGATGGATTTAAAGATGTTCAAACAGAAATAAGTTCTAAAGTAAAAGTTAATTTCAAAAAAGAAGATAACTTAGATACATTATCAAGTAACTTACTTAATAAAAAAGTTGATGTTATATTAGTAGGTTCAGTTCAGTATTCAATGATTACTGATGAAAAAGAAAATTTTAAATCAAAAACAAAAATTATATATACAGCAACTCATAAAATTAAAGAAAATAAACCAGAAGAAATAAAAGATAATAAGAGTAAGTATACTATTGAAAATGGAGTATTTAATGTATATATAAGTGGTATAGATACTGATGGTAGAATAAGTAATGTATCTAGAAGTGATGCAAATATTGTTGCAACAATTAATACTAAAACTAATGAAGTATTACTTACATCAATTCCAAGAGATTATTATGTAGTGTTACATAGTAAAAAGGCTAAAGATAAATTAACTCATTCTGGAATATATGGTATAAATGAAACAATAACAACAGTTCAAGATTTATTAGGTATTGATATCAACTATTATGTTAGAGTTAATTTTACTACTGTTATAAAAGTTGTAGATGCAATAGGTGGAGTTGATGTAAATTCAGATGTAGCTTTTTCTAGTGTTGGATATAGTTATAAAAAAGGAATGAATCACTTAAATGGTAAACAAGCTTTAGCATTTAGTAGAGAAAGATATTCTTTTGCAGGTGGTGATAGACAAAGAGGAAAAAATCAACAAAAAGTTATAGAAGCAATTATTAAAAAGCTTACTTCAAGTACAACTGTACTTACAAAATATACTAATATATTGAATTCTTTATCTAGTAGTTTTCAAACTAATGTAGAACAAAAAGATATAAGTTCATTAGTTAAAATGCAATTAGATACTATGCCTTCATGGAAGATTTCTAATATGTCATTAGATGGTACAGGTGCTAATTTAACTACATATTCTGCTGGTTCACAAAAGTTATATGTAATGATTCCAGATCAAAATACAGTTAAAGAAGCTAAAAGTAAAATTGATTCTATACTTGACGGAAAATAATATATTTTAATGACTATTTGTTAGTAGTTAGGGCCAAAAAATAATTAAAAATAAATAAACTGAAACTATTTTAAAATGGTTTCAGTTTATTTTGTTTGATATTAGCTAAAATACAATAATGTAACATAAAAAGAGTATAATAGCATATAATATATAGATATTACTGAGTATATGGTGATTTTTTCACTATATACTTGAATTTAAAAAATATAAGTGATATAATAATAATTGATAGGAGAATTGATATGTTATTAAATTTTAGTTTTAAAAATTTTAGATCTTTTTATAATAAAGCAGAGTTATCAATGATTGCAACAGGTAAAAGAGACCATTTAGATAATCTCATAAATGTTAAAGGTATTAAACATAAAATACTTCCTACTGTTTTAATATATGGTGGTAATGCTGTAGGTAAAACCTCAGTAATTTTAGCACAAATGATGTTAAAAGAAATAGTATTAAAAGGTAATTTAATTAATACTGTAGATTCGTTATTAAGAAATTTGCCTATATGTAGTTTTATTCATGAAGAAGAAAAATATGAATCTCCAATGGAATTTAATATTACTTTTTCTGATTCATTAGATGAAATAAAATATGATATTATAAATTATAAGTGTGTTATTAAAAATAGAAATAATGTAGAGTTTATAAATAAACCTATTGTTATAGAAGAAGAGCTTAATATTAATAATATAAATATATTTAAGAGAAATAAAAATGATGTTATATTTAATATTAAAAATGAAGCTTTTAAGTATTATTATTGTAGTAAAGAGAATTATATTAATGTGCAAAAACTTTTAAATATGCAAGTTAAGTTATTTAAAGAAAACATGGGTGAAAATACAATATTTACAACATGGTATTCTAATTTAAATAAAAAACTAGTAGATAGAATAGTAACATGGTTTAATGAAAAATACATT
Organism: Clostridia bacterium; assembly: GCA_036653755.1. GTDB lineage: Bacteria > Bacillota > Clostridia > TANB77 > CAG-465 > RGIG5057. The sequence goes on along the minus strand of JAVVTJ010000016.1, from coordinate 15,155 downwards.
TTAATGTATAACTTTAATGAATCAAATGCTTATTATTCAGTTGATTTAAATAATGAAAAAAATGTGTATGAAAAAATAGTTTTAAAGGGTAAAGAAATTGATATAATAAAGTCATGTATAGATATTGGTCCACAAACTATTATTTTTGAAAGTGAAAAAAATAATAATATCTTACCAGATAATAATGTAAAATTAGAATTAAGATCAGTTTATACAATAGATAGTGTAAATACAAATAAAACAAGAATAAGTATACCTTCTGATTTTACTGAATCTAAAGGTACAATAAAAATGTATAAGTTTTTAAAACCACTTATTAGTACATTAGCAAGTGGTGCAACTATGGTTGTTGATGAATTAGATGCATCAATACATCCAGAACTTTTGATTGGAATTATAAAAATATTTAATGATACTGAAATAAATAAAAAAAGAGCACAATTAATATTTAATACACATAATCCTATATATCTTAATAAAGAGATATTCAGAAGAGATGAATTATATTTTATAGAAAAGAATGAAGAAACTTATGAGAGTGAATTATATAGTTTAGTTGATTTTAAAGAAAAAAATATTCGTTCAGATGAAAATTATATGAAAAATTATATGAATGGTAAATATGGAGCAATTCCTTATTGTAATATAGAAAATGCTATTATTAGTATTTTGAAAGATTTTGAGGGATAAGATATGGCTAGAGAAAACAGAAAATTAAAATTAGTATATAAAGGTACAATTGAAGGATTAGAAGAAAAGTTATATTTTAAAAGGTTAGAATTATTAATTAATAGTAAGGCTGAAAATCATATGGTTAGTTTTAAATTTCAAGAACCAGAAGGTGGAGATCCATATAGCATAGCAAAAAGAGCTAATAAAATAGCATCATTTTACGGTAGAGAGGCTAAACAAATTGTAACGGTGTTTGATTACGATGGTAAAGAGGAGTCTTTTATTAATGCAATTAAGCTATGCAAAAAGGAAAAGATAGTACTAGCTTATTCAAATTTTTCTTTTGAACTTTGGCTAATACTACATAAAAAATATACTTGTCCATGTGTAACAAAATCTGAAGATTATAATTTATATATAAGAAAATTATATAATATTAATAAAGAAAATTTAAAAACAGATAATAGTATAATGAAAATTGTTAATGAAATTACGCTATGTGATGTTATATTTGCAATAAAAAATTGTGAAAAAATAGAAAAAAATAATATTGATTGTGGACAAACTTTATTAACTTGTGACAAGGATAAACATTATACACAACCAGCACTTACTATAAATAAATTTATAAAAGAAATATTAAAAATATGTAATTTGTATGAAGTGTAGAGTTATAATAAATAATTTTGAAAGCTCTAAAATAAAGTAGTTATGTTAATAAATTAAAATAAGTCATTAAATTTATATTTTAAAATGCTAAAGTTTATTACTTTAGCATTTTTTTGTATAAAACAGTGTAAAATTTCATATAAATAGTAGTATATTGCACACTTATCTTGACAAGTAATACTTTTGTATGATAAAATAGTATCAATTGATACTATTTTATCATATGGAGGTACAAATGTCTAAAAAATAGATTTTACAATTGATGAAATTAATAATTATTTGATAAATTTAAATAATTATCTTGATAAGGGTTGATTTACAATATCATCTCATAATAGAGGAAGTAATAATCGTTTTATACAAAAATATATGTTAGATAATAAAAAGATAAAAAAGATGATAAAAAAAATAAATGCTTTAGATTTTTGTTATGCAACTGAAAATATTAATACTATGTATCCTGATGTTTTATTGTATGTATTTACAAAAGAATATAATTTAAATTATTTTTCAAATATAAGTAAGGTAATAGTATATATTAAGGTATATATATCTTTAGTATGTACTCAAGAACATGCTTTATTTGTTTCATTTCATGAGACAGATATGCATGAAAAATATTTGTTTAGAAAGAATTGAGGTAATAAATTTGAAAAAAAGTGTATGTGAATATTGTATGGATTTTGTTGAATATAATATTAAAGAAGAAGAAACATCTATTTGGGTAAAGGGTAAAAAATATAAATATATGGAAAAACATTGTTATTGTAATATATGTAATAATGAAATTAACGTTAATGAAGTAATGGATGAAAATATTAAAAGTATTGATGAGGTATATAGAAAAAATGAAAATATTATCAGTGTATCAGATATAAAAGAAATTCTTAAAAAATATCATATTGGTAAAAGACCTTTATCTTTATTATTAGGTTGGGGAGAAGTTACTATAACTAGATATATAGATGGTGATATGCCAACTAAGTTATACTCCGATGAGTTAAAAAAAATATTAATAAATCATAATTATTTATTAGAGTTGTTAAATAAAAATAAAAGTAAAATAACTGAAAAAACATATAATTATGTTTTAGAAGCAATAAAAAATAAAGTTAATTATCATTATGAAAAAATAGAACTTATAGCAGAATATATAATAAATTATTATGAAAAAAGTATAACACCATTAGCACTTCAAAAATTATTATATTATGTTCAAGGATTTTCTAAAGTATTTTTAGGTAAATTTATGTTTAATGATGATTGTGAAGCTTGGATACATGGACCTGTTTATTCTAGTATATATAATATATATAAAGTAAATGGAAAAAATGAAATTGATTCAGATGAAAATTTTATAGCTGATTGTTTTATAAATGAAGATGAAAAGCTATTATTAGATGTTGTTATACAATCTTTTGGATTTTATAATGCAAAAGCTTTAGAAAAAATGACACATATAGAGAATCCATGGATAAATGCAAGAAAAGAAATAGCTGATGAAATTCCAAGTAATGTAGTAATAACTAAAGAATCTATTGAGGAATATTTTATTTTAGTTAAAAATAAATATAATATGATTAATATATCAGATATAAAAGATTATAGTAAAAAACAATTTGAAAATATAAATTAAAATAAGTCACTAAATTTGTACCTTAAATTTAGTGACTTTTAATTATAACTTAATTTCAATATTTCTACCTTTTATTATATAAGGTATATATTCAACTCCTGCCATATCCAACATTTTTTTAGAAACTATTGTACTATCAGTATTTGCATATTTATCATCATAATAAATAATTTTTTTTATACCAGATTGTATAATTGCTTTTGCACATTCATTACAAGGAAAAAGTGAAACATATAGAGTAGATCCTTCTAAACTATTATTTCTATTGTTAAGTATAGCGTTAAGCTCTGCATGACACACATAGAAGTATTTTGTATCAATAGGTGAGCCATATCTATCCCAAGATATATTATCGTCTGAAACATGGTTTGGAAGCCCATTATACCCTATTGATAAAATTCTATTATCTTTATTTACAATACAAGCACCAACTTGTGTATTTGGATCTTTACTTCTTGATTCAGATAATTTAGCAATTCCCATAAAGTATTCATCCCATGAAATATAATCTTTTCTTTTTTCCATTTTAAATCACTCCTTATAACAATATTTCGGATATATCATTCCAATTATTTACTCTTATTACATTATTATTTTTTAATTCATTATCAGTTATATTTTTATTGTGATAAGCTGTAAATAATAATTTAGTTTTAGTATGAATATTACCGGTTAAATTAGAAAGTTTATCATCTATTTTTATATCACAATCAATTATATCTTTATTACTACAAAACACATAATTATATGGAGAAATAAATGGTAAATTTTCTTGTAACCATACAAATTTATCTTGAAGTAATTTACTAGATATGATTATTTCTTCTGGAACAATATATGATGTAACAATAAATACGTTATATACTTCGTTTAATTTATAGATTATTTCATAGGCATTTTGTATAAAACAAGCTTTTGTATATATATTATTTTGTTTAAAAAATTCAAGCCAATCTTTTTTATCTTCTTGAGGTATAACATCTTGCATATAATAATCTTTAAAATCATCAATAACATAATGTTTATGTGTAAATTCATTTATTAGATATAGAAAACCCCCATTACATATTACATCGTCCATATCAATCATTAAATTTTGTTTATTCATATTATTTGCCAGTACTACCAATACCACCTTGACGAATACCAGTAGCATTATCATTGTCTGCAATTAAAAAGTTTTGAAAATATGCTTGTCCTATTCTATCTCCTTTTAATATTTTTAAATCATTTGGAAAAAAGTTATAGAACTGAAATATAATATTTCCATCATTACTAGGATTATTGTAATAATCACATTCAAATATGCCAATTGAATTTGCCATAACAAGTCCAAGTTTTGAAGGACCAGAACTTCTATTTGCAATAATCATAACTTCATCTTCTTTAAAATATGATTTTATACCAGTGTATACTTTCGTAGGTACAATATTTTCATAATTTGTATTACCACTAATAAATTTTTTAGCATTTTCAAAAACAACTTTCCAAATTGATGGAATAATTGTATCTTCGGCAGCTTCTAAATCGTATGCTACTGAATTTTTTGTACTTCTAATAGGTAAATTAATACCTTTATTTTCATAACCTTTGCAAACTTCAAATCCTCTTGTTTTCAAATTAATTCCTCCTTCTTTTTCTTGATACATTTTCATTTTATTCACTTCCTTCTTCAATATCTATATGAAGATTTATATCCTCTTCTGTTGGAAGATTATCTATTATTTCTTTAGGTAACACTTGTGATATTTCATAAGAACTTACTCCTATTGGTTTATTAATATCTTTAAGTGAATATTCAACTTCAAATTTATTTTTGCTTTTACATAGTATAATTCCAATAATACATCTTTTATTCTTTCAACTAAAGCATTTTCAAGTTCTGTTTCTATATACTTTTTCTTTAAAAGTGGCAGATTAAAAATATAGGGATCCTTTTGTAGATCATTTGCTAAATCACTTTGTGGATTTATTAATGTATTTTTAAAATTATTATCCTTATTGGCAATTGTTTGTCTATCATATAATTTTGTATCTATTTGGTGTTCTAAAACAATTTTTATCTTTTATTTTATCAATTAGCATTATATTATGTGACCATGGTAATTGTGCCAATGCCGTTGGCACAATTTCATATTCTTTATATTCAGTATAAAATTTTTTCATTCTTTTTAAGTTTCTTTCTGAAAAACCTTTTATGTTAGGAAAATCAATTTTTAATTCTTTTGCGAATTCTTCTATAAATTTATTCCCCACGTTGAATTATTCCTATTCATCTCCATTTCCTATAAGGTTATACAAACATATACTTCCATCCATTTTTTATTCTAATTGTTTTTCTTGTTTTGTATATTATAAATGTTTAGATATGTATTTTGTATTATTATTACAATATTTCATTTTTAGTATTTTTTGTTGTTTATTTTTTTAAAAAAATAACGTACGTTATTATATCATATCACTGTATATTTTGCAAGCGTTCAATTCTACTTTCAAGTGATGGATGAGTAGAAAAAAGAGAACTTTCTTTTTTACCTTTTAATGGGTTTACAATATACATATGAGCTGTTGATTTATTAGCTGCTTCTAGTGGATCAGTATCTGCTGTTAATTTTTCAAGAGCAGATATAAGTCCTTCTGGATTTCTTGTAAGTTCAATAGCACTACTATCTGCTAAATATTCTCTTTTTCTTGAAATAGCAAGTTGCATTAAAGTAGCAAAAATAGGAGATAATATTAAAAATACAACAGAAATTAAAGCAACAATTACTCCACTTTTACTATCATTATCGTTATCTCTAGAACTAAAAAACATAAATCTAGATAACATATCAGATAGTATTACAACAAAACCTACAAAAACAGTAACAACAGTAGATAGCAAAATATCATAGTTTTTTATATGTGAAAGTTCATGTGCAATTACACCTTCTAGTTCATATTTATTCATTTTCTCTAATAATCCAGTTGTAAGACATATAACTGCATGTTCAGGATTTCTACCAGTTGCAAATGCATTAGGAGATAAGTCATCTATAACATAAAGCATAGGTCTTGGAAGTCCAGCAGCAATACATAAATTATCTAGTATAGTACTTATTAATTTATCTTGTTCGTCAGTTGCTTTTCTTGCACCATTTAAACTTAAAACAATTTTATCGCTGTTATAGTATGAAAAAAATGCAGTAAGTGAAGCAAATAAAAGAGCAATAACAAAAGAGTATACACCTAAATTAAAATATAAACATAAGTAATATACTCCAATCATTATAACAATAATAAATATAGATACTATAAAAAAAGATTCTATTTTATTTTTTCTTACATCTTTAAGTATCATATAATTTACCTACTAGAACTGTACTTTGACAGTATCTCTTTCCTTATTATCAGAAATTTCAAAGAAAGTTTCTTCATTAAATTTAAATATATTTGCAAATATATTATTTGGGAAAGTCATTATTGCAGTATTATACATTTGAACTGTATCGTTATAAAATTGTCTTGCAAAAGCAACTTTATCTTCTGTTGAAGATAGTTCAATTTGTAATGAAGAAAAATTTTCATTTGATTTTAATTCAGGATAACTTTCAGCTAAAGCAAATATTGATTTTAAAGAATCTGTTAACATATTATTTGCTTCAGATTTATCTGTAACTGATGAAGCGCTTGTAAAATTACTTCTAGCTTCAACTATTTTTTCAAAAGTTTCTTGTTCATGAGTTGCGTATCCTTTTACTGTTTCAACTAAATTAGGGATTAAATCAAATCTTCTTTTTAATTGAGTATCGATTTGTGCCCAAGCGTTTTTTACACGCATTCTTAAACTTACTAGATTATTGTACATAAATATTATTGCAATAATAATTACAGCTACAACACCTAAAATTATAAAACCTACCATATTAAAACCTCCTTATATTTTAGATTTATAAATTTATTATATCACAACTTATTTCACTAATCAATATATAGTATAAATGTTCACTAAAATTTCATAGTAAATATTAAAAACATAAAAAAATATTCAATTTTAATTAAATTTACGGCAATTGAATAAATACCAATTTTTACAATATATTGCAGTATTTATATTTCAATAAATACTGTAAGTTATAATTAAACACATATAGATTGTTTATTTTTATTTGAAAATAGTGTATTATATATGTGAGGTGTTAATTATGGCAGTAAAAATTGTTAATAGAATTCTTTTTGGAAAGAAAATAAAAGCTTATAGGGAAAAGGTAGGACTTACTCAATATGCACTAGCTATTAGTGTTGGTATTACACAAAATTTTCTTGGTGATATAGAAAGAGGAAATAAACTTCCTAGTGTTGAAGTTCTTATACGTTTATCTAATGTTTTGAAAGTAAGTTTAGATACGTTATTTGCAGCTTCTTTAAATAATACTATTGAAGAATCTAAACCTGTTATATATACTGATAAACAGCTTTCAGTTATAAATAAAATTATACAAACAATAAATGAAAACTTTGAATATTAAATAAAGTAAAAGATAAATTAAAAAGTATAGTGAATTATATTATTCGCTATATTTTTTTATCTTGTTATATAGAATAAAACTATTGTTATGTAATATAATTAAATAGAGGTGATGCATAGTGAAAATAACAAAAAAAGATAAGAAAAAATGGTATAAAAATATTATGATAAAAGAAAGAGTAAAAGAGGTATCTTCAAAGGTAAGAGATGTTTTTTCAGAAGCTTCAGATATTCCAAGCTTTGTTATATCAAATTCTAGTAGAATAACAATGATTGATAATAATAACGTATTAATAGAAGGATATAAAAATGTTGTTGATTATTATATGCATTACATAAAGGTAAAAGGAAATAGTATGGATATAATTATAGATGGAAAAGATTTAGATATTAAAGAAATAACTGATGAGGATTTAGTTATTTCTGGAAGTATTTATAGCGTAAATTTTAAAAGATAAGGAAGTGATTGTTATTAAATTATTTGATAAAGTTAAAAATTTAGGTGGTATTGTAACTGTTGAGATAGAAGGTTTTTTTACAGAAAGATTTATAAATCTTTGTAAAATAAATAATATAAAGATATGGGATATACGAAATATTGTAAGTGGTATTATAAGATTTAGAATGCATATTTGTGAATTTAAAAAATTAAAGAAAGTAGCTAAAAAAACAAAATGTAAAGTTAAAATTAAAGAAAAAAAAGGAGCATATTTTATATTATTTAGATATAGAAAAAGAAAAATATTGGTATATTTATTTGCATTGCTAATAATTATTTCTGTTTTATCCACTTGTTTTGTATGGAATATAAATATAACTGGTAATAATAGTATAAGTAATGAAATTATTTTAGAAAAATTAAAAGATTCTGGTATACATGTTGGTAAATTTAAATTAGGACTTAATAAAAATGAAGTATTAAAAAAATTAAGAAGTTCTATACCTGAATTTTCATGGATAGGTATGGAAGTAAATGGAACTTATGTTGATGTTAAAATAGTTGAAAAAGTTGTGCTAAATGATAAAAATAAACAAAGTAATGTATTTGGCGATATTGTATCAGATAAAGTTGGAATTATATCAAAAATAATACCAGAAAATGGAACAGCAATACTAAAAGAAGGTAGTTATGTAGAAAATGGTACTATGCTTATTGAAGGAAAAATATATAGTAAAGTATTAGAGCCAGAAGTAGTGCATGCTAGTGGAATTGTTAAAATAAAATCACAATATATATTTGAAAAAGAATATAAATATAAAAATATTATAAAAGTATATTATGATAAATCTAAATACAATATAGGTTTTTCTATAAATAATAAAGAATTTTATATCAATTATTTGAAAAAGGAACTAAAATATGATAAACTTAAACTAAGTAAAAATTTTAATATATTTGGAAATAATGTATCTTTTGATTTATACACATTTAATAAATATACTGAAAATGAATTAACTTCAAATAAAGAGCAAATATTGCAAAATGGTAATATTGATTCAGATAAGTATATAAATGATTTAGTAAAAACATTAAATGAAGGTAATTTATTAGATGAAAAATTAGAAATAATTGAAAAAGATGATGGAATAATATATAAAAAAGTGTATACTGTTAATGAAAGAATTGGAAAGTTTGTAGAAAGGTTACAATAGTTATGATAAATTTAGATTTAGATGAAAGTTTAGTTATAAACGATATACCAGAAAATGAAATAAAGATATATATTACAAAAATAGTAGAGGAAGCATTAAAATTAAATAATATTACAAACAAAAATATATATTTATCTATACAGTCAGTAAGTAAAGAAGAAATAAAAAAAATAAATAAAGAATATAGAAATGTAGATAGTGAGACAGATGTACTTTCTTTCCCAATATTTGAAAAAGATGAATTTAAAAATCTTAAATTTGATGAAGTTGAAATTGGTGATATTATAATATGTTTAGATGTTGTAAAATCTCAAGCTATTGAATATGGTACAGGACAAAAAAGAGAACTTTTATATATGATAACTCATGGTGTATGTCATTTACTTCGGATATGATCATATGATAGAAAGCGATAAAAAAGAAATGAGAGAATTAGAAGAAAAAATATTAAGTAGTATTGAGGTGTAGAATGAAAAAGACAAAAGATGGTAGTGTAGAAATAAAAGAAGAAAATTTAGAAAAATTAAAAAACATAAAAAATAAAAACTTTTATACAGCTATAAAACATGCTATTGATGGTGTTATATGTGCATTTAAAACAGAACGTAATTTAAGAATAGATTATGTTATAGGACTTTTAGTACTTATTACAAGTTTATTTTTTGATTTTACAAAAACAGAATTTGCTTGTTTATGTCTTACAATAGGTTTTGTTATATTTGCAGAAATGATCAATTCAACTGTTGAATATGTAGTTGATTTAATTACAGATAAATATGATGATAGAGCAAAAGCTGCAAAAGATATAGCAGCAGGTGGAGTTTTTGTTTCTGCACTAGTTGCTGTTGTTGTATCATATTTTTTATTTGCAGATAAAATATATATGGCTACAAATTCAGTTTTAAGTAGTATACTAGATTCAAAAATATATATATTGTTTACAATAATGTTTGCAGTTATAATTTTAGTAGTTATATTAAAAGGATTTTTTTCAAAGAAAAAAGGATATGTTGCAACATATCCAAGTGTTAGAGTAACTCTTGCTTTTGCAATGACAACATATGTATATCTAGTAACAAAACGTATGTTAGTTGGTTTTGTAGCATTAGTACTTAGTATAATAATAGCACAAATAAAAGTAGAAGATCAAAAAACAAAAGTAGGATATATGATATTTAGTGCATTGTTAGGTGTTTTACTTGTACTTATAATTTATCAAATAGTACTTTTAAGACCATATTTATTAGATTTTTTGACAATCTAGCTATAAAAACCACTATTACTGAATAAAATGTAATGGTGGTTTTTATGAATAAAGTAAATGTTACAAGTATATTAATTTTAGGTATTATTATATTATTAACAATATTTAGTATAATGTATACTTTTAATAATGTAAATTTAGTTAGCTTAAATAAAGTTAAATCAATAAATGTTATGTCAGTTGCAATGAATAATGAAAATTATGTTGTACAAAAATATAACGAAAAGTATATAAATTCAAATATAGAAATATATTATCCTGTTACAAAATATAACTCGTTAAATACATATATAAATAATTTTATAAAAGATGTAGTAAATAGTTTTAAACAAGATGTACAAGATGATAGAAAATATAGATTACTTGGAAACTTTGATGTTTTTAAATATAATAATTATATAAGTTTTTCATTTCATATAATGGAAGATTTTATGGGGGCACATCCTAATACTGTAATTTACACTATAAATTATGATATAAAAAATGATAAAATTATAAATATAGATTTATTAATAGAAATGAATAATAACATTTTAAATATATTATCAAAATATTCTTTTGAATCATTAAGTAAAAATCAAAAAATCAAAAAATATAAATTAGAAGATTTTCTTAAAGAAGGTACAAAACCAAATAAAGAAAATTTTAAAAACTTTGTACTTACAAAAGAAGGAATAAAAATTTTATTTGAAAGATATCAAGTAGCTCCTTATGCATATGGAGAATTTAGCGTAACTATTCCTTATGATAAATTAAATTTGACATTTAATTAATAAATTATAAAATATAGCAAATAATAATATTGGTGAGAGTATGTTTAAAATAATTATTCTTCTAATATTATTATTTGTTTTTTTGCTTAAATTTAAAGTTAAAATAAATATAGATGAAAATGTAAAAATCGAAATATATATTTTAAATAAAATTAAGATATATACTAATGTACAAAATATAAAAAAAATAGAAGAAAAAGGTATGGAAACAGCAAAAATTGAACTACATAATTATTTAAAACATATAGAATTTACTGATGTAAAGTTATTAGTAAAAAATTTAAAAAAATTATTAAATAATGTTAAAATTGATAAATTGAATTTTGTCTTAAATATAAATACACAAGATTATATATTAAATGCGTATCTGATTACTTTAATAAATACTGTAATATCTATAATAATTACTAAAAGAATAAATCAAATAAATACAGATGAATTATTATATAATATAACTTCTTATGAAAAAACAACAAAATTTAAATTAGAATGTATAATAACAGCAAAATTTACAGATATTATATTTAAGCTTATAAAAGTATTATATTATATTTTTAAATTAAAAAAGAGAGGTAATGAAAAATATGGAAAATCAGCATCCAATAGAAAGTTTAATGGTAACAGCAATGTCTTCACTAGAAACAATGGTTGATGTAAATACTATAATTGGAGATATTGTAACAACGCCAGATGGAACGGTTATTATACCAGTTTCAAAAGTAGCATTTGGTTTTGCAGCAGGAGGTAGTGAATTTAATACAAATAAAATAAATAAATATTCAGAAAGTCCTAAACTACCATTTGGAGGTGGAAGTGGCGCAGGTGTAAACATTTCACCAATGGCATTTTTAGTAGTTAAAGACGGTCAAACAAATTTACTTACTTTAAATAATACTACACCAATAGATAAATTAGTTGATCTACTTCCTGATTTGATGAACAAAGTTAATGATTTTGTAAATAAATCATTTGATAAAAAACCAAAAGAAATAGTTGTTGAATAACAAAAAGAAACTACATTTTATAATGTAGTTTCTTTTTGTATACTTTATTTATTTTTTGTGTTTAATATTCCTAATATAGAAAGTATGGTCATGATAAAACTAATTATAGTATTAATAGTTTGATCTGGTATTTTTATTATATTTAAACTAGATAAAACTAAAAATATTGTTGATATTATACTACTTAATAAAATAGGATCTCTTAATTTTTCTAAAATTTTCTTCATTTTTTTCCTAATTTTCTTTTAAAAATATAAGTTGAATCTGTAAATATACCTATTAATATAAATATACAAGCTACTAAAATTGTTAAAACTAATTCTAAACTTATATTATAAAAATTTGTTATGCAAGAGATTTTAAAAATAAATAAAATTGATAAGATAGATAAAGTTATACATGGTATACAAAAATGTTTACATAATTTTTTCATTTATAACACCCTTCTGTATAAGATATAGTTATATCTTATACTTTATTATATTCTATTAAACTATATAAGTTAAACAAGCTATAACAAAATAGATTATTAAACATATAATATATTGGAGATGGTTTAATTGGAAAATGAAGTAATAGAAAAAATGGATGATATAGCAAAGGAGATGGAATTATGAGTTATATAACAAAATTACCATTTGAAGGAATATTTAAAGTAACATATCCATATGGAGTTGTAGATAATAATTATGCAAGTGGAAGACATGATGGAATTGATATGGGTAATTCACAAAATCCTAATGTATATAGTATTATAGATGGAATTGTAAGTTATGCAGGTTGGGAGAATATAAATAATACTAAACAAGGATTTGGATTATATGTTTCAATAAAATTTGATAGTAATAATAAAGGGTTTAAAAAAGTGTTTTTTGCACATTTAAATGAAATAAAATGTAGCGTAAATCAAGCAGTAAATCCTGCAACAATTATTGGTGTAATGGGAAATACTGGTTTTACAACAGGACCACATACACATGTTGAAATTAGAGAATATAACAGTAATGGTAAATTAATTAAAAAATTAAATCCAGCAAATTATATGGGAATACCTAACGTAATAGGAAGCTATGATAGTAAAAATTATAGAGTATATTTTGATACTAATAAATATGTTATTGGTAGATATAAAGTAAATACTCCAAAAGGATTAAATGTAAGAATAGGTCCTGGAACTAATTATAGTAAAAAAACATTAAGTCAATTAACATATGATGCAAGAAGTCAAGGTGGATACGTTAATGGAATAATATTTGATGTTTTAGAAGTAAATAATAATTGGGGAAAAACTTTAAGTGGATGGGTTTGTTTAGATTATTGCACTAAAATTTAAATATAGAATGTTGAAAAAATAAAACTATTTCTAGTTTTATTTTTTAACATATTAATTAACTACTTTGTGATGTACCATTGGAGTTGATTCAGTTATTTTATCAAAAATATAACCATTATTATTTCCATAATCTATTATATTTTCAAGTGCATATAATGTTTTGTAATTTCCACTAAAATCATGCATCAAAACAACATTTTCTTTATCTTTACTAAGTCCACGTATAACATTTTTGTAAACTGCTTCTTTTGTTTTAACTTCACCTGCGTCACCTGATGTTATGTTCCAATCAAAATAATGAAATCCTTTATTTAATACTTCATTAGTAAGTTTTGTCATAATACCTGGATTAAATCTACTTACAGTATTTGAACTACCACCGGGAAATCTAAGTATTGTAGTTGTAACACCAGTTGAATTTTTTATTTTATTTTGTAAAGAAATAAAATTATTCATAAAAACATCAACAGATGTATATATTTCTCTATATACATGAGAATAACCATGTATTGCAATAGTATGTCCTTCATTTACAATTCTTTTAATTAAATATTCATTTACTGTACCATAATTTAAAACAAAAAAAGTAGCTTTAACATTTTTTTGTTTTAATATATCTAAAATATGTGGAGTTATATTTGCACTAGGACCATCATCAAATGTTAAATATATTGTTCCTGAAATATTATTCCCAGGTATAGTAATATTAACAATTCTAGTTATTGTTGCGGTATTTAAACTATTATCGGTAACTGTATATGTTAGTATATATTGACCTTCTTTTTGTGTATTTACTTTTCCAGTTATTATAATTTTTGAAGTTAAATTTCCATCTTTGTCATCATATGCTGTAGCACCTTGTTCTGCATAATTAACACCTAATTGTATATTAACTATATTACTTCCTACTAATTTTAATTCTGGCTTAATATCATCTACAATATTTACAATTCTTTCTAATATTTGTTCGTTTTTTGAAGAATCTGTAACTTTATATATTATTTTAAAACAAGTATCATTTATTGTTTCTTTACTAGTAATAACTTTTGAAGTAATATCTCCATCACAATTATCAATTGCGCTAAAACCTGGTTCAATAAACGTAGTTTTGTATGATTGTTTATAATTTACATCACCATTTAGTTTAATTTCAGGTTTTATATTATCAACTATATTTACAATTCTATTATATGTATTAAATTTAGCAAATGGAACTTTTTTTAAATATGGTACATTGTATATTACTTTATATGTTCCTAATTTATTTGCATTTACATTATTATATATTTGTACTTCTGACGTAATATCTTTTCCAAAAATTGTAGCAATTATTCCTTTATCTTTATATTTTGTATATATTTCTACTTGCTCTAATTTATTTCCTAGTATAATTACGTTTGGTTTTAATAACATTAAAATTATTAAAAAAAACATAATAACAGAAAATATTATACAAATAGAAATAAATAATTTATAATTTATTATTTTTTTAAAATCTATCATTTTGTTCACCTTAATCTAAAATATAATAATATCATAACATTATTATTGACAAAAATCAACAAAATATCACAAAAAAATAGAATATTAAAAAAAATATTTTAATATTAAAAATTTTAAAAATATTGTGGAAAATTAATGTTT
>JAVVTJ010000015.1:0-22106 GCA_036653755.1 Clostridia bacterium | reverse complement strand
ACAAATATTATACAATTTTAAAATATATCATTAAACAGCACGTTTGTTATGTCAAGTCATATATGATTTAGCTTATATTGTTATACTCAAATATATATTTTATCTTACGTACTAATGTACTACAAAGCCTATCATATAACGCAATTTCAAGTTACGCCGTTACTTATTCAAAATATCACCTATATAATTTTACAAATCTAGCCCTAAGCAGTTATAACTACATGCTCTTATTAATCTATTCATTATTCCAGTTCCTATTCCTTCTAATCTAAATCCTTGGATATAACAGATATCTACTTTTAGCTTATCAACTTTTCTAAGTGCAGAAAATAGCAATGATGATACCTCATCTAAGTTTTTACCTAAATTTATTATTTCTATATTATCTAATTTCATTATTTTATCTATGTTATTATCAGTAACTAATACTGCTACTTTACATTGTAAATTACTTATTTGTTTATTTATTACATCTACTATTTTATTTTCATCTTCGTTATATACTAATATACATTTTGCATTTGGCGCATAATGTTTATGTTTCATACCAGGAGATAATACTTTTTCATTATTTTCTACCTTATTTAAACATCTTTCATCTATTATAACTTTATCTGTAATTTGTAAAATATCTTCTTTTGATATTTTACCAGGTCTTAATATATTTACTACACCATCAATAACTCTTACAACAGTTGATTCTATACCAACTGTTGTATAGCCCCCATCTATAAAATATGATACACCATCATATAATTCATCATATATATCTTCAACACATGTTCCACTTGGTTTTGATGATATATTTGCGCTAGGAGCAGCAATTGGTGTATTACATAACTTTATAAAGTCAAGTGCTATATTATTTTCTGGCATTCTTACTGCAACAGTAGTTAATCCTGCTGATACATTAAATGGTATATATTCTGTCTTATCTAATATTATACTGATTGGACCTGGCCAAAATGTTTTCATTAATTTTTTTTCTATTTCTCCTATATTTTTTGCTACTTTATCTAGCATTTCATAATCACAAATATGTACAATTAAAGGATTATCCGCAGGTCTATGTTTTGCAACAAATATTCTATCTACTGCTTCTTTATTTGTAGCATCTGCACCAATTCCATACACTGTTTCAGTTGGAAATACAACTAATTTTCCATCTAAGATATATTCAGATGCTATATTTATATTTTTACCTATTTTATTCATTTTAATTCACCCAATACTATTATATCACAATGATAATTTAAGTTCAAGTAAACTTTATGTTTATAGCTATCAGCTTTACATAAAAACAAATAAAAAATGATCTATCTATAATTTAGATAGATCATTTTTTTATATTATTCCAACACTATTAGTTTCCGGAAGAGTTGAACCACCATCTATGACAAAACCTTGACCTGTTATATACGAAGATTCATCACTTGATAAAAATGCAGCAAGTTCTCCTAATTCTTCAATTGTTCCTAAACGTTTCATAGGAATGCCAGCAGCTATTCCATCTACTACACTTTTAGGATTATTTATATTTGATTCTTTAGCAATTCCCTCAACCATTGGGGTCATTATATATCCTGGAAGTATAGCATTTACACGTATATTTTTAGCAACAAGCTCTGCCGCTAATCCTTTTGTAAATCCCATAAGAGCTGCCTTTGTAGTTGCATATGCAACTTCACCAGTATCTACAACCATTGTACCTGTAACAGAAGATAAATTAACAATTGTACCTTCATTCATATATGTAACAACTGACTTTGAAACATTCCATGTTCCTTTTATATTAATATCAAAATGAAAATCTCTTAATTCATCTGACATATCTAAAAAACTTTTCAATTTTGCAACACCTGCATTATTAACTAAACAATCTATTTTACCATATTTTTTAACTATTTTAGATATAGCCTCATCAACTTTTTTATTATCACGAATATCTACTTTATACCCAGATACTTCAAAATTTTCTTTTTTCAAACTTTGAACAGTACTTTCTAACTTATCTGAATAATCTAAAATAGCTACTTTAGCACCATATTTTAAAAATACTTTTACTATACCAAGTCCATTTCCCATAGCTCCGCCAGTTACAACTGCAACTTTATCTTTTAATTTCACAATATTACCTCCTATATGTTATTTAAGTATTCTTCTCTTTTTATCATAATACTCACACATATATTATATCACTTTTCTAAAATAATACAACATTTTGAAAATATTATTGCAAAAGTATTGAATTGTAAATATTATGGAATAAATTTACAATTTATATATAAATTACAACTTACTTTTTATTGCAAGTTGTGCGCGTATTAAATTCCAGCACCTCTTGCCTTAGCAGTTAATTTTTCCCATGTATTACATCCTACAATTCCATCAGCAGATAATTTATTTGCTTTTTGAAAACGTATAACAGAACTTTTAGTGCCTCTGCCAAATATTCCATCTATCATTGCTGTATGATGTCCTAATGTATTTAACGCATCTTGAAGTACTGCAACATATACGCCTCTATTACCTTGTCTTAAAAGTGGATATCCGCCTCTACTACATGCAGGTTTCCCATATCTTCTATCTACATGTACCCAAGTAGGAGTAAGCACTTTTGGCTCTACATATCCAAATATTTGTAATCTATTTGCTAAATTTCTTAACTTATCTCTTTCTGACGATGATAAATTTTGAGCCATATCCATAGCCATTCCAGCATAATGCTGACTCATACCAGTATGACCACCTTCACCAATTCTTTTAAAAGCAAAACCAACTTTAATTGGCTTTCCATATTCTTTTCTTAATTTATTCCAACTATCAAGTAATCTTTTATCTGTCCATATAACATCAGTTTTTGAACTTCCTCTAAATTCCTTAACTGATAAATTATTTGTATATGGCATATGTTGATTTAGTGTTCTATAATATGTTTCCATTCTATTTGTTAATGGATTATATACTAATATTTTCAAGTAACAACACCCCTTTATACATATTGTATGTATAAAGTATATTTATGGTGTTTTATCTATCATAAAAACATTTGAATTAATTTCTTAAACAGCCAATTGGAACTACCAAAACACCATCTTCCCTTGTATAAGCATTTTTACCACCATATAGTACCATCAAAAAGCTTGGTTCTCCCGCAATTTCTATATCTATTTTATTCTTAAATTTTAAAAGATTTTTTGCTGCACTTTCTATATGCTCTGCACCAAGTTTAATTTCTATTGCTCCCCATCTGCCATCATTCAATTCAACTATAGCATCAACTTCATCATCTGACTCATCTTTATAGTGATATATATTTCCATCACATGAACTTGCATATATTTTTAAATCTCTTATGCATAATGCTTCAAACAAAAAACCAAAAGTTTTTAAATCATTTAATATTTTATTTTCATTAAGACTAAGACAAGCACATGCAATAGATGGATCTACTAATTCTTTTTTATCACTTGTTCTAATTCTATATTTACTTCTTATTTTAGGACTCCATGCCTCAATATTGTCAATAATAAACAATTTTTCTAAAGTATTTTTATAGTCAATAAAAGTTTTTTCGTCAATCATTATTTTTTCTTTTTACATATCTTTTCTTATTGTTGAATCTGTTACTAATGTAGATATATTTCTTGAATATGATTTTAAAAATATTCAAGCATTTACTACAATTTAATTCCTGTAATTACGTTAATTTTATTCCACTATTTACGTTTTTTTATATTAGTATAGTTATATAATTATTTTATAAAATTAACAAAAAAATACACTGAAATGAATTAATCATATCAGTATATTTAATTTATATTTTTTAGTCTAAAAATCCTTTATAATGTCTGCTTACCATTTGAGTTTCTAAATTCTTTAATACTTCTAGTGCAACACTTACAATGATAAGTACTGATGTACCACCAAATGTAATTGAGACTGGTGTAACTCCTTGTAATAACACAGGAAGTACTGCAACTGCAGCTAAGAACACTGCTCCTACTGCTGTTATACATTTAAGTACATTAGATATATAATCTGATGTATTTTTTCCTGCTCTTACTCCTGGTATAAATCCACCATTTTTCTTTAATTGATTTGCAATTTCAATAGGATTTACTATAAACATTGTATAAATGAATGTAAAACCTACTATTAAAAGCATATAAATTAAAGCATAAATAACAAGATTATACCAAGCACTTGATGATGTTACAGAGAACATGTTATATACAGCTCCCCAAAAACCAGTTGGATTATTTTTAGTACATATACCTATAATTGTTGCTGGAAACATCATAAATGACATTGCAAATATGATAGGCATTACACCTGCCATTGCAACTTTTATTGGAATATGAGTACTTTGTCCACCATACATTTTTCTTCCAACAACTCTTTTTGCATAATTTACAGGAATTTTTCTTTCTGCTTGTTGCATATATATTACTCCTGCTATTACAGCAATCATTGCTATTATTAAAGCTGCTACTATTATAGTATTTGTAACTCCACCAATAGCAAAGTTATATAATGCTACTGCTCCTGCTGGAGTGCCAGATACGATACCTACAAATATTAATATTGATATACCATTACCAATACCGTATTCTGTTATTTTATCACCAAGCCACATAAGTATTGCAGTTCCAGCCATAAGACTTCCTACAAATAATATAGCTCCCATTACAGCTCCAACACCAAATCTTAAAGGTAATAACAAGAAATTCTTGTAACTTAAATATAGACCTATACCTTCTACTAATGCAAAAGCAACAGTTAAATATTTAGTATATTTACTAAGAGTTTTTTTACCTTCTTCTCCTTCTTTAGCAAGTTTTTCCAAACTTGGAATTACTACTTGAAGTAAATTAAGTACAATTGATGCAGTAATGTATGGTCCTATTGTCATAGCAAATATTGAAAATCTACTAAACGCACCACCAGATATTAAGTTAATTGTACCTAATATTCCAGCGCCAGTACCTACTTGATTCATAAATGCTGATTTATCAAAACCAGGAACTGTTATAAAAGTTCCAAGTCTATATAAAAGAATTATAAACAAAGTAAACATTATTTTTTTTCTTAAATCTTTTACTGAAAATATGTTTTTCAAGGTTTGTAGCATTCTACTTCACCTCTGTCTTCCCACCTACAGCTTGTATTTTTTCTTCAGCTGACTTTGAAAACTTAGCTGCTACAACTGTAAGTTTCTTAGTTAATGTTCCATTACCTAGAACTTTAACGCCATCTAGAATTTTTCTAATTGAACCATCTTTTAATAACATTTCAGGTGTAACTATTGTTTCATCTTCATATTTTTCTAAATCAGAAAGATTAATTACAGCATAAACTACCGCAAAATGATTTGTAAATCCTCTTTTAGGTATTCTAGCATAAAGTGGAGTTTGACCACCTTCAAATCCTCTTCTTATACTTCCTCCAGATCTTGCCTTTTGTCCCTTATGTCCTTTCCCAGCTGTTTTTCCAAGTCCACTGCCTATTCCTCTACCAACTCTTTTTCTAGTTGTTGTAGATCCAAATGCAGGACCTAATTCGTGCATTTTCATCTTAAGCACTCCTCCTCTCTTTAAATATTCTAATGTTAATTAAATAATTCTGATACTTCTTTTCCTCTTAATCTTGCTACTTCTTCAGGTGTTCTCATCGCTTTTAAAGCTTTAAAAGTTGCATAGACAACATTTCTACTATTACGAGAACCTAAAGTTTTAGCTGTTATATTTTTAATTCCTGCAAGCTCAAGTACTGGCCTTGCAGATCCACCTGCAATTACACCTGTACCTTCAACAGCTGGTTTTAATATAACCTTAGATGATCCAAAGTTTGTAGTATATTCGTGTGGAATAGTACCATTTACTAAAGATATTTTAACTAAATTTTTCTTAGCTTCATCTGTAGCTTTTCTTATAGCATCAGGTACTTCTGAAGCTTTACCAGTTCCAACACCAATACTACCTTGTTCGTCACCTACAACAACAAGTACGCTAAATCTAAAAGTTCTACCACCTTTAACAACTTTAGCAACTCTTGCTACATTAACAACTTTTTCTTTTAATTCATTTTTTAAGTCTGCCATTATCTTAGTATCTCCTTTCATTTAAAACTCTAATCCAGCTTTTCTTGCTGCCTCTGCTACTGCTTTAACTTTTCCATGATATAAATATCCATTTCTATCAAAAACTACATTAGATATTTTTATATCTAATAATCTTTTTGCAATCAAAGCTCCAACTTCTGTAGCTGCTGCTATATTAGAAGTTTTTATTTTAATTTCTTTATCTAAAGTAGAAGCTTGAGCAAGTGTAACTGCATTTTTATCATCTATAACTTGAACACTAATGTTATTTAAGCTTCTAAATACGCAAAGTCTTGGTCTTAATTCAGTACCTTTTACTTTAGCTCTTACTCTTTTTTGCTTAGTCATTCTTGTTTTGTTTTTACTTATTTTGTTAATCATAACCTAATAATCCCTCCTTAATTTTAAAGATTATTTTTTACCGCCAGCTTTACCTTCTTTTCTAATTATTCTTTCGCCAGCGTATTTAATACCTTTACCTTTATATGGTTCTGGTAATCTCTTTTCTCTTATTTCAGCTGCAATTTGACCTACAACTTGTTTATCTATTCCTTTTACAATTATTGTATTTGCATTTGGAACTTCTAAAGTTATATCTGCTGTATCTTCAAATTCAACTGGATGTGAATAGCCTAAAGTAAGAATTAATTTTTTTCCTTGCTTAGATGCTTTATATCCAACACCATTTATTTCTAAAGTTTTTGCAAACCCATCACTCACACCAATAACCATATTGTTTATTAATGTTCTAGTTAAACCGTGAATATTTTTATGCATATCATCAGTTCTTGTAACTACTATTTTAGAATCTTCTAAAACTATATTTACTGAGTCTAAGAAAGTATTAGTTAATGTTCCTTTTGAACCTTTAACTGTAACTGTATTTCCTTCGATTTTAACATCAACACCTTGTGGCACAGTAATGGGATTTTTTCCTATTCTTGACATAGTTTATATCCTCCTTATTTATTTTAAAATTTTACCAAATATATGCTAAAACTTCTCCACCTACATTTTCTTTTCTTGCTTTTTTATCTGTCATTATACCTTTAGATGTAGATATTACAGCGATACCAAGACCATTTAAAACTCTTGGTAATTCTTCATTATTTGCATATATTCTAAGACCAGGTCTACTTATTCTTTTTAAACCTTGTAATACTTTAGTCTTATTTTCATATTTTAAAGTAAGTCTTATAGTTTTTTTAATTCCATCTTGTAACTCTTCTTTCGCACTTACAAAACCTTCTTCAACTAATATATCTGCTATTGCTTTTTTTACTTTTGAATAAGGAATATCAACTGTGGCATGTCTTTGACTATTAGCATTTCTTATTCTTGTTAGCATATCTGCAATTGGATCTGTTACGTTCATTTTTTTTCCTCCTTTTTTAAAAGTTAATTTGCGTTTTACCAGCTTGCTTTCTTAACGCCTGGAATATTACCTTCATATGCTAATTTTCTAAAGCATAAACGACATACTCCATATTTTCTCATGTATGAATGTGGTCTACCACATATTTTACATCTATTGTAATATCTAGTAGAAAACTTTGGCTCTCTTTGTTGTTTTATTATCATAGATTTTTTTGCCATTTTTTATTGTCCCCCCTATTTCATGAATGGAAGACCTAGCATTGAAAGTAATGCTTCAGCTTCTTCGTTAGTTTTCGCTGTTGTAACAAAAATAACGTCCATTCCTCTTACTTTATCTATTTTATCATATTCAACTTCTGGAAAAATTAATTGTTCTTTAATTCCCATTGAATAGTTACCTCTACCATCAAAAGATTTAGGATTTACACCTTTAAAATCTCTAACTCGAGGAAGAGCTACATTAAATAGTTTAGTTGCAAAATCATACATTTTATCTGATCTTAAAGTTACTTTACAACCTATATCCATTCCTTCTCTTAATTTAAATGCTGCAATTGAAGTTTTAGCTTTTGTGATTATTGGTTTTTGACCAGTTATCATCATTAATTCATTTGAAGCACCAATTAATGCTTTTGAATTTTCTTTGACCTCAGCAACGCACATATTTATAACTATTTTTTCTAATTTAGGTACTTGCATAATTGATGTATATTTAAATTTTTCCATCAAAGCAGGTATTATTTCCTTTTTATATTTTTCTTTAAGGTTCATTTATTTTTTCCCCTCCTTCTACTTTACTTCGTTACATTTTTTGCAAAATCTTGTTTTCTTACCGTCAGCTTCAACTTTTATTCCAAGTCTTACACCTTTTTCACACTTCTCACAATAGTAATTAACTTTAGAAGCATTTATAGGTTTTTCTCTTTTAATAATTCCTGATTCTTGACCTTGCTTTTTAGCTTTAGCATGTATAGTTCTTATATTAATACCTTCTACTAAAACTAAATTATCTTTAACACTAACTTCTAGTATTTTACCTTTTTTACCTTTTTCAGTTCCGTTATTTACTATAACAGTGTCACCTTTTCTTAATTTCATCTTTGTCATAATTATTCTTTCACCCCCGCTGATTATAGCACTTCTGGAGCTAGAGATATAATTTTCATATAATCATCATCTCTAAGCTCTCTTGCCACTGGCCCAAAGATACGTGTACCCTTAGGTGTTTTATCATCTTTTATTATTACGGCTGCATTTTCATCAAAACGTATATATGAACCATCATTACGTTTTAATCCTCTTTTTGTTCTTACTATAACTGCCTTTACAACCTCACCTTTTTTAACAACTCCGCCTGGTGTAGCTTTTTTAACACAAGCAACTATTGTATCTCCTATGTTACCAAACTTTCTATAATGCCCACCTAGGACTCTAATACACATTATTTCTTTTGCTCCTGTATTGTCAGCAATTTTTAATACTGATTGTTGTTGTATCATGGATTAGTCCTCCCTTCAAAATATATTATTTAACTTTTTCAACAATTCTCACTAATCTATATCTTTTATCTTTACTTAGTGGTCTTGTTTCCATTATTTCTACTGTATCTCCAATATCGCATTCGTTATTTTCATCATGTGCTTTTACTTTAAGTGTTTCTTTAACTATTTTACCGTAAAGTGGATCTTTAACCTTAGTGTCAATTCTAACAACAATAGTTTTATCCATTTTGTTACTATCTACTTTACCAATTTTTGTTTTACGAGCATTTCTTTCCACTTGTTATTCCTCCTTTTAACTACTTGCTAGCTTCTAAATTTTTAGTATGTTTTACAGTGTTTGCTCTAGCTATATTCTTTTTAATTTCAGTAATTTTTTTAGGGTTTTCAAGTCCATTCATAGCATGCCCAAATCTTGCCTTAAATAGCTCTTTTTTTAATTCTTTAATTTCTGTTTGTAAATCTGATTCATTCATTTTTACATATTCAGCTAATTTACTAGATTTCATTTGAAATACCCTCCTCAATTTTTCTACCTATTATTTTACATTTTATAGGTAATTTATGTGTAGCTTTTTTCAAAGCTTCTTTTGCAGTAGCTTCATCTAAACCAGCAATTTCAAAAAGTACTCTTCCTGGTTTTACAACAGCTACGAAATATTCTGGATTACCTTTACCTGAACCCATACGAGTTTCAGCAGGTTTTTTAGTTATTGGCTTATCAGGAAATATTTTAATCCAAGTTTTACCAACTTTTTTAGTATATCTAGATAATGTTATTCTTACAGCTTCAATTTGATTAGCTGTAATCCAAGCAGCTTCTTCAGCTTGTAAGCCAAATTCTCCATCTGATACTACATTTCCTCTTTGTGCTCTACCTTTGGTAACACCTTTTTGCATTTTTCTAAATTTTGTTCTTTTTGGTGATAACATATTAATTACCTCCTTTTACTGTTTTTTTAGCAGGTAATACTTCACCTTTATATATCCAAACTTTAACACCAATTAAACCGAAAGTTGTATTTGCTTCTGCAAATCCATAATCGATATCAGCTCTTAATGTTTGTAGTGGTATTGTACCTTCATTATAATGTTCAGTTCTTGCTATTTCTGCTCCGCCTAAACGTCCAGATACAGCAGTTTTAATTCCTAATGCTCCTGCTTTCATTGTTTTTTGCATTGATTGTTTCATTGCTTTTCTAAAAGATATTCTTCTTTCTAATTGACCAGCAATATTTTCAGCTACCAAAGTTGCAGACATATCTATATCTTTAACTTCTACAATATTTAAATCTACTTGTTTACCTATTAATTTAGCTAAATTTTTCTTTAATTCTTCAATTGCTGCTCCACCTTTACCTATTATCATACCAGGCTTTGCAGTGTAAATATCTACTTTTATTTTTGTACCTTTTCTTTCAATAGTTAATTTATCTATTCCAGAAGTCTTTAGTAAGTTCTTTAAATATTTACGTATTTTATAATCTTCTACTAATTTATCAGAAAAATCTTTTTTGTCTGCATACCAAGTTGAAGACCAATCTTTAATGATTCCTACTCTAAGTCCGTGTGGACTAACTTTTTGTCCCATCTTGAAACTTACCTCCTTATTATATTTCTTTTAAAATGATTGTTATATGACTTGTTCTTTTTCTTATCTTGTAAGCGCTACCTTTTGCTCTAGGTTGTATTCTCTTCATTGTTGGTCCTTGATTGCTAAAAACCTCTGATACAACTAAACGACTAGCATCCATTTCATGATTATTAGTTGCGTTAGCCATAGCAGATTTAAGTAACTTATACATTATAGGAGCAGCAGCTTTATTAGTAAATTTTAATATTGCTAATGCTTCATCTGCTTTCTTTCCTCTAATAGTATCGATAACAATTTTTACTTTTCTTGCACTTATTCTTGCATTACTTAAGTATGCTTTTGCTTCTTTTTCCATCTGACAGTGTCCTCCTTTTTTATTAGTTTATTTTACTGCGCTCTTCTTATTTCCTGAATGACCTTTGAAAAGTCTAGTTGGAGCAAATTCTCCTAACTTATGACCTATCATTTCTTCTTGAACATATACTGGAACATGTTTTCTTCCATCATGTACTGCAATTGTATGTCCTATCATTTGAGGATATATAGTTGAACTTCTAGACCAAGTCTTAAGAGCCACTTTTTTATCTTCTTCATTTAATTTTTCAATTCTAGCCAAAAGTCTGCTATCTACATAAGGTCCTTTTTTAAGTGATCTTGACATTTAAATCCCTCCATTTTTCTATTTAAGTTAATTATTTTTATTTTTTATTTCTTCTCTTCACAATGAACTTATCAGTTCTGTGATTTTTATTTCTTGTTTTATATCCTAAAGCTGGTTTTCCCCAAGGTGTCATTGGTCCTGAATGTCCTACCGGAGCTTTACCTTCACCACCACCATGTGGATGGTCACAAGGATTCATTACGCTTCCTCTAACACTTGGTCTAATACCCATATGTCTTGATCTTCCTGCTTTACCAATTTTAACATTAGCATTATCAGTATTACCAACACTACCTATAACAGCTCTACAATCTATGTTTATAAGTCTCATCTCACCAGAAGGCATTCTTACATGAGCATATTTTCCTTCTTTAGCCATAAGTTGTGCTGAATTTCCTGCACTTCTTACAAATTTAGCACCTTCACCTTTATGTAATTCTATATTATGAATTACAGTTCCAACAGGTATAAAGCTTATTGGAAGACAGTTACCAGGTTTAATATCAGCACTTTCTGATGCTATTACTTTATCGCCATCTGTAAGGCCTAAAGGAGCTATTATATATGCTCTTTCTTTGTCTTCATATTCGATTAATGCAATATTTGCTGTTCTGTTTGGATCATATTCAATACCAATAACAGTAGCAAACATATCTACTTTATTTCTTTTAAAATCAATTAATCTATATTTTCTTCTCTGTGCTCCACCTTGATGTCTAACTGTTATTTTACCAGTATTATTTCTTCCAGATTTATTTTTAATACCTGAAAGTAAATTTTTCTCTGGTGAATATTTTGTAATTTCATCGTTAGTTAAAACAGTCATATTTCTAAGTGATGGAGTAACAGGTCTAAATGATTTTATTCCCATTTTCTATTCCCTCCTAGTTTTTTCCTAATGCTGAATCAATTTCCTCAATTTCAGTTTTATATTTTTTATTTAATTTAACTTCTTTTCCACCTTTTGTTAAGTACTTATCTACAGCTGGATTTGTATCAATTTCAACAATTGCTTTTTTCCATGCTTTAGTTTTACCTTGGTGTACTCCAACTTTTTTATTTTTACCTTCATATCTTAATGTATTAACTTTTTTAACTTTTACATTAAATATTTCTTCTACTGCTTTTTTTATTTCTACCTTAGTTGCATTTATAGCTACTTCAAAAGTATACTTTCCAAGTGCTGCAACAATCCCAGATTTTTCTGTTCTTATAGGTTTTACGATTATATCTTCTGCCTGTTTCATTTAAGCGTACACCTCCTCGATTGTTTTTATAGCATCCTTTGTTAAAACTATTTTGTTATACTTTAATAAATCAAATATATTTATTGTATTAACCATTATAGATTTAACATCTTCAATATTTTTTGTAGATGCTTGAACATTTAAATTCTTCTCGTTTAAAACGATTAAAGCTTTTTTAGCATTTAAGTTATTTAAAACTTCTACCATACTCTTTGTTTTAATTTCATTTAAAATCATTTTATCAACTACAATTAAATTTCCTTCTTGCATTTTAGATGTAAGAGCTGATTTTATTGCAAGTTGTCTCATTTTTTTAGGAATTGCATATGTATAAGATCTAGGTTTAGGTCCTAATGCAATACCACCTTTTATCCATTGTGGAGCTCTAATACTACCTTGTCTTGCTCTACCTGTTCCTTTTTGTTTCCATGGTTTTCTACCACCACCGCGTACTTCACTACGTGTCTTAGTAGATTGTGTTCCTTGTCTTTGATTAGCTAAATAATTAACTAATGCACTATGCATAACTATGTCATTTATTTCTACACCAAAAACATTTTCATTTAATTCTAAATCTCCGATTTTTTTACCTTCGATATTTAAAACGTCTACTTTAAGCATTTTTTTTCCTCCTCCCTTAAAATATTATCTTACTGTTTGTCTAACTCTAACAATAGCTTTTTTAGAACCAGGTACTGAACCTTTAACTAATATAACATTTTTGTCAGAATCAACTTTAACTAAATCTAAGTTTAATATAGATGAAACTCTAGCACCCATATGTCCAGGTAATTTTTTACCTTTAAATACTCTACCAGGAGAAGTTGTAGCTCCCATTGAACCCGGTCTTCTATGATACATAGAACCATGAGTCATAGGTCCCATATGCATTCCATGTCTTTTTATTGTTCCTTGGAATCCTTTACCTTTAGAAACACCTTGAATATCAATTTTATCTCCATTTTGGAAAACATTGATATCAATAGTCTTTCCTATTTCATATTCATCTAAATTTTCTACTTTAATTTCTCTTAAGTGTCTTTGAACACTAACTTTAGCTTTTGCAAATATTCCTTTAATAGGTTTAGTTGCATTTTTTTCTTTAATATCTCCGAAACTAACAACAATTGCATTATAACCATCTTTATCTATTGTTTTTTTAGCAACAATAGAGCAAGGTTTAATTTCAATTACAGTTACTGGAACTGCTGTTCCATCTTCGGTAAATATTTGAGTCATTCCTAATTTTGTTCCGTAAATTTCTTTTACCATTTTAATTTCTCCCTTTCAATTAATTTTGTAAGTAAACTTCAATTAATTTAATTAATTACAAATATCTTATAGCAGGGTTTGTCATTGCCTATAAATAGGATAACCAATAGATATTTTATAAGTTCACTATATTTTAACTTCTATTTCTACGCCAGCTGGCATATCGATAGACATTAAAGCATCAACAGTTGCTTGATTTGGTGATAAAACATCAATAACTCTTTTATGAGTTCTCATTTCAAATTGTTCTCTAGAATCTTTATGTTTGTGTGGAGAACGTAATATTGTAACGATTTCTTTTTTAGTTGGTAGAGGAATAGGTCCTACAACTTCTGAACCAGTTTTTCTTGCTACGTCAACTATTTTAGTTGCTGATTGTTCTAACAATACGTGATCATAAGCTTTTAATCTTATTCTCATTTTTTTAGTTTCATTTTTTGCCATTTATAACACTCCTTTACATTAGAATATTGTTTGGCAAGTCTTACACTACCCCGTGTGTTTCTTTTAAGTATATATATTAAACCAAATTTTAACCAATTAATGATATAAAACTTGGCAAATATACATTTATACTTGCCGCCCGATTTAAAATCAGACATGCTCCATAGAAGTTCCCTATCTCTATTATGGATAGCCACATTCTACTTCAACGCAAAATCATGTATATATTATAACTTATTTATATATAGAATTCAAGCTTTTAGTATAAAATATTTAATATTTAATACAATTTATATATTTTGTTGTAATTTTTATGTAATAAACAATAGATTTAACGACTATATCAACATTTATAAAAATGATACTATTACATTTTAATATTATAGCATCATTTTATATTTATTTTTTTATATATTTTATATGTTTATACTTTATATCTCCATCACTATTTTCACTTAAATATTCCATATTATAATCATTTTTATTAAATTGAGGAAAATATACAGTAGCTTCTTTATCTTCTGCATCTATCTCAGTTAAAACTAAACAATCTGCTATATTAATAAACATAGAATATATACTAGCTCCACCTATTATATAAAGATTATTATCATTAGATAATTTTTTGCATCTATTTATAAACTGATCTTTATCTTGATATACTTCACTATTTAAAATATCTTTATTAAAATTATTATCTAAACTAAGTATAATATGTTTTCTATTAGGAAGTAATTTTGGTAACGATTCTAAAGTATTTTTTCCCATAGCAACAATAGAGTTTAATGTTTGCTGCTTAAAAAATTTTAAATCATTAGGTAAGTTCCATATTAAATCATTATTTTTACCAAGTTCATTATTTCTGCCTATAGCAGCTATTATCGTAATCATACTGACACCGGCATAGATATTTTTCCTAAATTTTTATAGTCTATTAATTTAATATCTTTTAATTCTTTAGAATTATCAAATTTAAAGAAATCTTTTATATCAGGGTTAATCCATAATTTTGGAGCTTCTAAACATTCATTTTTTCTTTCTAATTGTTTATTTATACCATCGAACTGATCTACATATATATGTGCATTATTTATAATCCAAGTCATTTTACCAGGTTTTAAATCTGTACATTTTGCTATTAAATTAACAAGTAATGCATATTGAGATATATTAAAAGGAAGTCCTAATGCAACATCGCATGATCTTTGTGTTACTATACAATTTAATTTACCTTCTGTAACATCCCACTGAGTATTCCATACACATGATGGAAGGGCTGCTGTTGGTAAATATTCATTTTGCCATAAACTCATTATCATACGTCTATCGTCAGGATTATTTTTAATCATTTCAATTAAATTTTGTGTTAAACCATACTTTTTAACTATCCAACCATACGCAGTTCCTATCGTATATGCATATTCTTTTCCGAAATATTTACCATTGTAGTAGCCATTTTCATCAATTTGCCATTCATTCCATATCTTAACACCTCTATCTTGTAACCATCTTACATCATTACTTTGTGCTTGATAAAACCAAAGCATTTCAAGTGCTGCACTTTTAAAAGCAACAGATTTACAAGTAAGTATTGGAAATTCTTCTTCTAAATTAAATTGCATAACTTCATGTGTTATTTTTTTTGTATCTGTACCAGTTCTATTATGTCCTATAACACCATTATCCATTATTTTCTTACATAAATCTAAATACATATTATCAAATTTTGACATACTATTTTCTCCAAACTAATTAGAAAACTAATTACACATATTATATCATTTATTTTAAATATGTAAATAGGTTAATTAAAATATTATATAATTATTGACTTAAAAAAATATATATGATACAATATTTATTATTGAAAGGTTGTTGATTTGATTGAATAAAATATTTGTAATTGAGGGTACTGATGGATGTGGAAAACAAACTCAGACTGAAAAGTTATATAATAAATTAATTGAAGAAAATATTAAGTGTTTCAAAACTTCTTTTCCAAATTATGATAGTTTATCTTCAGGACCTGCTAGAGAATATTTAAACGGTAATATTTCTACAAATGCAAATGCTATATCTGCTAAAGCTGCTTCTTCATTTTATGCAGTAGATAGATATATAACATATAAAAAAGATATTGAAAAATTTTATTTAGATAATGAAACTATAATATTATTTGATAGATATGTTTCATCTAATTTGTTGCATCAAGGTGGAAAAGTACTATCTGTTACTAATGATTATGCAAAACTAAATGAGTTTGCTACATGGGATTATAATTTAGAACATAATGATTTAGAATTACCAAAACCTACTATTATATTTTTTCTTTACGTACCTATTCAATATACTCTAGAATTGATGAAAAATAGAGAAAATAAAATTACACATAAAGGAAAAAAAGATATACATGAATCTGATATTAATCATTTAACTAATGCTACTAATGCTGGATACTATTTAGCAAAAAAATTAGGATGGCATATAATTGAATGTGTAAAAGATAATAAATTAAGAAGTATTGAGGATATACATAATGAAATATATTTAGTTGTTAAAAATAGTTTACTATAGTGTTTTATAGTAAATTGAATATTTTTATTCAATTTATTATAAAATAGCTTGATTTTTAAATATTTTTGTGTTAAAATATTGTAGTAATAAATATATTTTACAGTTTAGGGAGGTGCTACATAAATGCCAAATATAAAATCAGCAATAAAAAGAGTTAATATTATAGAACGCAAAACTGCTCAAAATAAAGTAACTAAAAAAGCTTATAAAGAAGCTGTTAAAGCTTTTGAGTTAGCTGCTAAAGAAAATAATGAAAATGTACAAGAGTTATATACTAAAGCTGTTAGCTTAGTAGATAGAGCTTGGTCAAAAGGAGTTCTTGCTAAAAATACTGCTTCAAGAAAAAAAGCAAGTTTAGCTAAATTATTAGTTAAATAGTAAAAAGCCATCATGTGATGGCTTTTTTTATGTCATATTATTTGTTTATAATCTTATCTAAAATATACATTATTCAACTGATGTATCTTCTTCTAAAATAACTTCAATTTCAGTATATACTTTTTGTCTATATATTTTTAATTTTACTTTATCTCCAACTTTTTTTGTATTTTTATATTCATTCAATTCTTCCATTGTTTTAACTTCTTTTGAATCAATTGATGTTATAACATCACCTTGCTTAATTCCAGATTTTGATGCTGGAGCTTTTTTCACAACTTCTTGAACATAAATACCTTCTACTAATTCATTTTTTTCAGCAGTTTTTTTATCTAAATTAAATCCAGATATTCCTATATATGGTCTAGATATTTTTTTATTTTGCATTAATTGTTCAATTATTGGAAGTGCTTCATCAATAGGAAGAGCAAATCCTAATCCTTCTACTCCCGTAGATTGTATTTTTATATTATTTATTCCTATAACTTGACCTTTACTATTTACTAAAGCTCCTCCACTATTTCCTGAATTAATTGCAGCATCTGTTTGTATTAAATTGTATGTTCTTCCACTTGTTGTTACTTTTCTATTTACTGCTGAAATATATCCACCTGTAACACTACCTGCAAAATCTTGACCTAATGGATTACCTATTGCTACGGCAAGTCCTCCAACTTCAATTTCTGAAGATTTACCAAATTCAGCTGCTGGAAGTCCTTTTTTATCTATTTTAAGTACTGCTAAATCTGATACTTTATCTGCTCCTACTATTGTTGCTACTATTTCTTCTGTTGTATTTGGAAGTATTACAGTAACTGTTGCTGCTGAATTATTTAATGCAGCTGATATAACATGATGATTTGTTATTATATACCCATCTTCTTTATATATAATTCCAGAACCTTCACTACCAGAATCTTGAAGTGTTCCAAATATACCTTGTGTTACATATTTCACTTTAACACCAACAACAGAAGGTCCACATTTTTTAGCTATTGCTATAACTGGATTATCTATTTCTTTTATTTCGTATTTAACATTAGAAAAATTATTATTTACATTTTTATCTAATTTATTTTCTATAATTACATATGTAAAAGCACTAGATACAACACTTGTTATAAGCGCAACAACTACTATAACCATTATAATATAATTTGATTTTTTTTCTTTAACAAAAACTTTTTCATCCATATTTTATATACACCCTTTCAAAGTAGTTATAACTACTTACATAATATATTATACAATATCTTAAATAAAAATCAACATTTTATTATTAAAAAATATAAAAAAAATTAATTTTTCATTTATTCATCACAATTAGTGCCAGCTGCATAACCAGTAGAAAATGCTATTTGTAAATTAAATCCTCCTGTATATCCATCTAAATCAATTACTTCTCCTGCAAAATATAATCCTTTAACTAATTTTGATTCCATTGTTTTAGGATTAATTTCTTTAACATTTATCCCTCCACAAGTTATAATACCAGTTTCTATTTCCATTAATCCACTTATATATACTCTTAAATCTTTAATTAAATTTAAAAGTTTAATTCTTTCTTCTTTTGTTATTTGATGTACTTTTTTATTTTCATCTATTCCGCTTTCTTCTATTATATATGGAATTAACTTTTGAGGAAATAAATCATTTAATGAATTTTTAAATTCTTTATTTGTATATTTTTCAAAATCTCTTTGTAGTCTTTTATCTAAAACTTCAATACTTAAAGCAGGTTTTAAATCTATTGATATATATATTTGTTTATTTTTAATTTTATTTTCTAAATCATTTACTCTATTTATTCTGCTACTAGAACTAAGTATAGTAGGACCTGTTATACCAAAATGTGAAAATAACATTTCTCCAAAATCTGAATATATACATTTATTAGTATCTACTGCTTTAATTGAAATATTTTTAAGTGATAAACCTTGTAATTTTTTACATAAACTATCATTACTTTTTAACCCAACTAAACCAGGTTTAATATCTACAATACTATGACCTAACGATTTAGCTAATTCATATCCATCTCCCGTACTACCTGTTATTGGATAAGATTTTCCACCTGTACAAATTATACATTTATCACATAAAATAGTTTTACCATTTTCTAAAACTATACCTTTAACTTTATTATTCTCTGTTAATATTCTACTTACCCTAGAACTATATTTTATATCTATGTTATTTTTTTTAATTTCATTTTTTAAAGCTATTACTAATTCTTCTGCATTATCGCTTTCTAAAAATATTCTATTACCTCTTTCTAATTTAGTTTTAACACCTAAATTATTAAAGAAAGAAATAACATCTAAATTAGTAAAGTTGTTAAATGAACTATACATAAATTTACTGTTTACTGGCATATTTTTAGATAAATTTAAGTAATCCCCATCAAATGTTAAATTGCATCTTCCTCTGCCAGTTATTTTAAGTTTATTACCTATATTAGAAGTCTTTTCAATTATACTAACCTTGTTACCTTCTTTACTTGAAATTATGCTAGAAATAAGTCCTGAAGCCCCACCACCAATTACTACAACATTCATTTAATTACCACCTAACATATTTTGAATTGCAAGTAAAATAGCAATTTTAGCAGATTCAAAAGTTATACCACCTTGCATATACGCAACATATGGCTCTCTTATTGGAGAATCAGCAGAAAGTTCTATTGAAGCTCCTTCTACAAATGTGCCAGCTGCCATTATAACTTGATCAGTATAACCTGGCATATCCCAAGGCATAGGAGTTACATAACTATCAACTGGACTTCCTTTTTGCAAACCTTGTATAAATTTTATCAAATCTTCTTTATTTTCAAATTTAACAGTTTGAATTATATCTGTTCTTTTATCTAAATAACTAGGAACAGCTATAAATTCTAATTTTTCTAACATATATGAAGCAAATACCATAGATTTTAAAGCAGCAGCTACAACAGTCGAAGCAATAAATAACCCTTGTAATATATTTCTATTTTGATTCATTGTAGCTCCACATTCTTTACCAATACCAGGACATGTTAATCTTTTAGCGCATAAATCAATATATTTACTTTTACCTACAATATATGCACCAGTTTCGCATAAACCACCACCTATATTTTTAATTAAACTACCACAACATAAATCTGCTCCAAAATTAGTAGGTTCAAAAAGTTCAACAAATTCTCCATAACAATTATCACACATAACAATTATATCATTATCTATTTCTTTTATTTTTTTTATTATATCAGCAATTTTATTTACTTCAATAGATTTTCTATATGCATAACCTTTTGATCTTTGAATTGCTATCATTTTAACTTTATTTTTAGATATATAATCTATTATTTTATCAGTATCAAAATCTGATGAATCTAGTAAATCAATGCTACTATATTTAACACCATTACTAATAAGTGACATATCATTTTCTGTAATTCCTATTGTTTCTAATATAGTATCATAAGGAGTTCCTGTTATATATACAAGCTCATCACCTGATTTTAAACAAGCAAAAAGTGCAGTAGATATAGCATGAGTACCATTTACAAATTGCACTCTTACCAAACTATTTTCTGCTCCAAATATATCAGAATATATTTTTTCAATAACTTCTCTACCAACATCACCATAACCATAACCAGTACTACTACCTAAATGCATTACAGATACTCTGTTATCTTGAAAAGCCTTTAAAACTTTACCTTGATTTTCATAAGATATTTTTTCTATTTTTTTAAATATATCATATAAATCTTTTTCACTTTCTTCTGCTATTTTACTTATATTTTCATTTATTCCAAATCTTTCATTTATATTCAATTTTCTCACCAAAAGTATTATACCATAATTTAGCAAAAAAAGAAAGATGTAAAATTTAAATTTACATCTTCTAAAAAATTAATTAATAAATATATTTAATTATTTATCTTCTTCATCAGCTTCAAATTGTTTTATATACATATTAAAAACTTCTTCTGCAACAGCTTCATCTATAACTGTATCATAAACTTCTTCACCATTTTCTTCTTTTATTTCTAAAATAACAGCTTCAGCTTCTTCTTCATCTTTACCTACTTCAGTTACTACTAAATATTGTTTTTCATTTTCTAAAACAATAACATCTAATATTTCAAATTCTGATTCTTTTCCTTCTTCGTCAATTAATGTTATTGTAGAATCACATTCTTCCTCTTCACTATGACAACCACTACAACAAGAACAATCAGATGTACATCCTGTTTCTATTTCTTCTTCATTTTCTTTCATTTTAAAATCCTCCTTAAATTACATACACTTATTATACACTATTTTAACCGTTTTTCAATAGTTTAATACAAAAAAGTTAATTTTAAGTTGCTATTCAATAAATATATATTAAAATATAAAAATATTCCCTATTTAAATCAATTTTTTAAAAATGTATATAATATACTAAAATTGACACAATGATATTATATCTTTATCGAAATAATTAGATTAACTATATAAATATTATTTTTAAGTAAATTTTTTCATATTTAACTTTTCAAACATTTCAAAAAAATATCAACAATTATATTTTATGATAAATTAGAAAATTTACAAATAATTAATAAAAGTAGTATAAATTTTATATTATACTACCTTTATTAATTTATATACTTTATTTGAATTAAATATTACATGTGGCATACTATACTATATTATGTTTATTTTCTCAATGCTTAAACCCGTTACTTGGCTAATTATATTTACATCAACGTTTAATTTTTTCATTTTTTTTGCAATTTCTTCTTTTGATTCTTCATAAGCAATTTTTTTTCCTTGTTCAATTCCTTGTTCAATTCCTTGCTCAATTCCTTGCTCAATTCCTTTTTTAGTACCTTCTTCAATCCCTTTTTGCATACCTAGTGTCTGTGCATTTTCCATAGCTGTGTTATAATCCAAATCGGCAAGTAACTCAATTTCAGCTAATC
>JAVVTJ010000014.1:0-24127 GCA_036653755.1 Clostridia bacterium | reverse complement strand
AATGGTTTGGTTGCAGGTTTACCTTTCATAAAATTATTAGTTTTACTACTATCTCTTTGAAAGTTATTATTTTTAAAATTCAAATTTCTATTAAAATTCATTGATGGACTAGTTCTATTAGCACTACCTGAAGAAGCATTTCTTGCCATATATATCATCTCTCTTTCTAGATTAATGTGTAACAATTATACTTTATTAATCTAATATTGTCAATGATAATATAGCAAAATATCAAGTAAATACATATTTTAATAATTAATTTTAAAATAAATCATCATTACAACTATTTACTTTATCTGTTTTTGATTTGTTTAAACAACAAGTAAAAATTATAATAATAATTACTACAATAATTATAATATTGGCGTTAGATTTTGAGTTTGTATTATTCATACTAAATCCTCCTTATTGCATACAGCAGCCTTGATTATTAGATTCTAAATTGTTATTAAATGGTTGACAGTCTTGTTCATTAATAAATGTATTATTACACATTGAATTTAGATTACACATCATATTATTTTGTCCTATAGATGTGGGTATACAATTAGCATCTTGTTTAAAACATAAGTACCAATCCATACAATTATATCCCGCTGGATTTTTTACTCTTTCTAGTAATTCGTCATATGTCTTAGGATATGGAACTATTACTGGTTGATTTGGCATCCAATTCGCGGGTGTTACAACTTTATCTGAATCTGTTATTTGTAGTCCATCTATTAATCTTAATATTTCTGGAATACTTCTTCCATTAGTTAAAGGATATTGTAATATTGCTCTTATTTTTTGTTCAGGATCAATTATAAACACACTTCTTACTGTTTGAGTAGCATTTTGAGTAGCTGGTAACATTCCATACATTTTTGCAATACTCATATCTCTATCTGATACAATAGGAAAAGGTATATGCATACCAGTACATTTATAAATATTATATAACCATGCTAAATGAGATGGTGTACTATCTATTGAAAGTCCAAGTAAACAACAATTTCTTTTAGTAAATTCACTAAAATGACGTGCAAATGAAATAAATTCAGTAGTACAAACAGGAGTAAAATCACCAGGATGACTAAAAAATACTAACCATTTTCCAGTATAGTCTGAAAGTTTGCATAGACCAAATGTAGTATCAGCACTAAAATTTGGAGCATTCATTCCGATCATCATATGACCAATATTAGTGTTTTCACATTTATTCATTCCTATAATTTCTCTATGTAATTCTTCTGTATAATTTGTTTTTTCCATTTTAAGTACCTCCTTGTATATATTATTATTTAAATAATATCTTTGTTACAAAAAATATTGATTATATATTTAAATTTACTTGGAATTTTATAAATTTTGTTGTATAATATAGTTATTAGAAAGATATTTGGTGATTAGTATGAATTTTTATGATAAAATACATGAATTAGTTAGAAGTTTTAAAGAAACAGAAGAGTTTAAAGAGTATATGAGATTAAAAGAAGAAATTGTAAAAGATGAAAAAGTATACTCAATGTTAAAAGATTTTAAAGAAAAGCAAAGATTACATCAAATGGAATATATAAATACTGGTAAAATGAATGAAGATACACAAAAAGAATTAGAAAATCTTTATTCAATTGTAATCCAAAATGAAGAATCTAGAAAATTGTTAGAATGTGAAATGAGATTAGATATATTACTTGCTGATATGCAAAAAATTATGGCTGAAGGTATTAAAGACATTCTAGAATTTTAAAATAAATTAATTATCATTATATATATTAAATTACATATATATGTATAAGGTGATAAATATGATTAGTATAATGAAAAAAAGAATAATATATATAGTATGTATAAGTGTTTTTAGCTTCCTAGTATATATAGCAGCTAGTAATTTAAAAGAAATGAGAGAACAAACATTAATAGATGTAAATGCGACTCCTATAACAAATAAGACTATAATAATTGATGCTGGACATGGAAAACCAGATGAAGGAGCAATAGGTTATTATAATACAACTGAACAAGCAATTAATTTAAATATTACTTTAAAATTACAAAATCTAATTGAACAAAGTGGAGCTAAGGTATTACTTACTAGAAGTGATGAAAATGGAATATATTCGGTAGATAGTAAAAGTATTAGAAATAAAAAAGTAAGCGATATAAAAAATAGAGTAAAAATAGGTAATGAATCTAGTAGTGATTTATTTATATCACTTCATTTAAATAAATTTCCACCATCACAAACATATAGAGGGTGGCAGACTTTTTATCAAAAAAATAGTGAAAAAAGTAAACTGTTAGCTGAAACTATTCAAAGAAATATAAGTGAAAATATAGAGTTTAAAAATGATAGAATTCCACATGCAATATCTGGTGTATATATAATGGATAAAACTAAAATTCCTTCTGTTATTGTTGAATGTGGATTTTTATCAAATAAAGAAGAAACTTGTTTACTTAAAACTGATGAATATC
This sequence comes from Clostridia bacterium, assembly GCA_036653755.1. Classification (GTDB taxonomy): domain Bacteria; phylum Bacillota; class Clostridia; order TANB77; family CAG-465; genus RGIG5057. The sequence goes on along the minus strand of JAVVTJ010000014.1, from coordinate 21,667 downwards.
AAAATAAAGTTGCATGGGGAATATTTATTGGAATACAAAATTATTTTGAACAAGAAAGGTAAATACAAATGGATAAGTATATGAAACTTGCCTTAAATGAAGCAAAAAAAGCATATTTAAAAGATGAAGTACCAGTTGGTGCTGTTATTGTTAAAGATGATAAAGTTATATCAAAAGCATATAATTTAAGGGAAACAAAAAATAGTAGTTTAGCACATGCTGAAATTTTAGCAATAGAAAAAGCTTGCAAAAAACTAAATAGTTGGAGATTAGATAATTGTGTTATGTATGTTACTTTAGAACCTTGTTTAATGTGTTCAGGTGCAATAGTACAGTCTAGAATTAGTAAAGTTATAATAGGCGCAATGGATAAAAAAAATGGTGTTGTACAATCAATTGCTAATGTTTTAGATATTAATACAACACATAAAGTAGAATATGAAATTAATAAGGAAGAAGAATGTTGCGTCATATTAAGTAACTTTTTTAAAGATTTAAGAAAAAGTAAAAAATATGATAATAAATTAAAGTAATTTATTTTTGATTTTTATAAAATATAAGAAGTTATAATGTGGCTTATGAAACAATATTATTAGTACATCTTGAACAAGATGCCAAGCGTTTTAGTAAAAAAGTTAAAAAATATTTCACTAATATTGTAAAAAACAAAGTTTTTAATAAAATAGTATATAAATGTTAAATAAATTTTACAAAATAAGTAACATATATTGCAAAAAATAATAATATATTGTATAATGCAGATACTATTATTATATTATTTTTGTGATTTGTCATGTCTTCATTGACAAATTATGTTAACTATGATATAATATTTGTATTGAAAGGACGTGAATACAGTGTTATGTGCTATGGAAGTTGCAAAATATTTTTTAAAAAAAGATAAAGAAAGAAATATATTCAACCAAAAAGTTATTACTATAAATGATAGAACGTTATATGAAGGAAACTTAAAATTAAATAAATATTTGTTTTTATCACAAGTATTATTCTTGTCTAAAAATGACAAGTTATTATTTGCTGATGATTTTTTAGCATATGATAATGGACCCGTTATTAAACAAATTTTAAATTCTTATCCAATTATGGTAAATAATAAGGAACTTTATGAAATAAATTTATCTGATGAAATTTCAACATTTTTGAATAAAATATATTTTGCGTTAGAAAATGCAACTAGTGAAGAATTAGTTGAAATAACGCATGAAGATCCAGAATGGATAAAATTAAGCAACAACACATATAATGCTCCTATTATGAATATTAAATCACATAAAAATGAATATAAAAAACGTTATAAAGGAATATTAGAAGCATTAAATATATGATGCCACTAGAAGTAGGACAAGTGTTGTGGTTAAAAATTAAATATCAAATTGATAAAGAAGCAGATACAGAACATCCAATGTTGGTATATAAAATAGTTGATAATTATATTGAAGTAATTGCAATTGATAAGACCATGGGTAAAATGCATCAATTATTGCATCCATACAATATCTATATAAACTCTCAAAAACCGAAGGAAAAAGTTATATTTCAGGATAGTTATGCACAACTTAATAACATTTTGACTATTGAATATTTTGAAGATATTCTTATAACTAGGAGAGTAGAAGAAAAGTTATCTACCAATAAAATGAATCAAATCTTTAATGAATATATAAATTGGCATAAAAATAATTCTATTTTAGAAAATAGAATAGTTCATATGACAAAAGATGATATATTGAGATTAAATCCTAAAATTGTTTAAAATACTGAGATATAGCAAATATGAAAAGAATGCAGTATCAATAAAAAGTATAAAACAATGTTAAACATCTTCCTGACATCAGGGAGATGTTTTTGATATAACATTTTTAATCAACCCAAAACATCCTATTAGCAAATAATTTACATTGCTTAAATATAAATTTTATCTCTGTATAAAGCGTATCAAAATTCTTTTTTGCAAATTTATAGTTTATTTATTGCAGTACTATTGCAGTATAAAAAAGTAATAGATATTGATTTATCAATATCTATTATCACTTATTATATGGTGCACCTGGAGGGATTCGAACCCACGACCTATTGGTTCGTAGCCAATCACTCTATCCAACTGAGCTACAGGTACAACATTAATATTATACACTAAATATTAATGTAATTCAATCTTTATTATACTTTTTTATTGAATTTAATATAAATTATGATATAATAATTGTATGCTTCTGTAGCTCAGTGGATAGAGCAGCAACCTCCTAAGTTGTTGGTCGGACGTTCGATTCGTCTCAGGAGCACCAAAATAAAAAACACATTAATTAAATTTTAAAATTAATTAATGTGTTTTTTACGAATTATTTTATTTCCATTGGTTTAGTTAAATAGTCGAGTGTAGTGTCAACTTCATCGCAAAACATATTCCATTCGTTTTTCCAAAAAGTAGAAGATTCACGTTTTTCAGAAATCTCATTAGCACTTGGTCTTAATCTTAAATCATCTTCTTTTGAACCAAAAAGTTTAACTGGTTGCATTAAAAAATTTATTGTTGTATCGATTTCACTACAAAACATATTCCATTCGTTTTTCCAAAAACTATTCATATATATCCCTCCTCTTTCGTACAATAAATATTATTTTTATATTACCAATTATATTTTACTCGATTAATTAAAAAATGTCAACTACATTAATATGTCATTTGTGTTACATTTATATTACAAATTCAAAAAAACATTGATATATGTACATTTCATAGATGTTTTATTAAATAAAAAAATATTAAAAAAATTTAAAAAATGTTAAAATAATTTTAATATAGATAAAATAAAAAGATATTTATATATAATTAATTATAATTATGTAAAATGAAATATGTTAGAATATATGAATAAATAAAAAATTGCATTTTATTAAATAACAGATTAAAAAATAAATTATTTCATCTTTATAACAATTGATGTTAAAAAATTAAAAAAAGGTCAAAATACTTTATTTTATATTTAAACTATGGTATAATAAAATTATTAAAAAAGGTATAAAACTTACCTCATAAATACAAAAGATTAAGCAACATATATGTAGCAAAAGATGTTATATTAGCAATAGTAGCTAAAGAGGGAGAGGATTAATATGTCATTTACAAATGTTATAAGTGAGCAAATTTGGAAAGATAGGTATTGTAAAAACGGTGAAACTTATGAACAGCAATTAGAAAGAATAGCAAAAGGATGTGCTATTGATGGAGATAAAGAATATCAAGAGTTTTATAGGATATTAGACAATGGATTATTTTTTCCAGCAGGAAGAATAATGTCTAATTTAGGATTAGGAAAAGAAAAATTAACTTTAAATAATTGTTTTACACTAAACTCAATACCTGATGATATGGAAGGTATTTTTGAAACAGTAAAATGTGGTGCTTTAGTACATAAAGGTGGCGGTGGTTCACGGATATGATGCTAGTAGATTAAGACCAAATGGAACACCAACAAATAATGATGCTATAGCATCAGGACCAATAAGTTTTTTAAAAGTTTTTGATACTCAAACTGCTACTGTAAATCAAGGTAGTCGTAGAGGCGCAAATATGGGTGTACTTAATATATATCATCCAGATATAGAAGAATTCATATATTCAAAATCAAAAGATGCAAATGTTTTAAAATATTTTAATTTATCTGTTATGGTTGATGATGATTTTATGAATGCTAAAAATAATAATGAAGACATATATTTACATTACCCTGTATATGATGAAAAAGGTAAAATAATAAAAGATGAATCAAAATGGAAAATTAAGAGAAAAATAAACGCTTCACAATTATGGGATAAAATAATGAAGCTTGCATATACAAATGGAGAGCCAGGAATACTATTTTATGATAATTTAAATAGATTAAGCCCAACAAATTATATGGAAAATATAATTTGTACAAATCCTTGTGGTGAATATGTATCTGGTGTTCTCTATGGAGATAAAATACAAGACAGTGAAGATTATTGGGGAGCTTGTAACTTAGGAAGCTTAGTTGTATATAATTTTGTTGAAAATCCATATACAGCAGAAGCTAAAATAAATTGGGATTTACTAGAAGATGCAGCATATTGGGGAACAAGATTTTTAGATAATATAATTGACATTAATTTTTATCCAGTATATAAATTTAAAAAATATCAAGAAAATATGAGAGTAATTGGTTTAGGTGTTATGGGGCTTGCTACAATGTATACAATGCTTGGAATTACATATGGATCTGATGAATGTGTAGAATTTACAGAAAAAATAATGAACTTTATTAATAAATCAATATACAAAGCTTCTATTCGTTTAGCAAGAGAAAAAGGTAGTGCACCATTTTTAGATAAAGAAAAATATGTTAATACTGAATTTATGAATAAAATGATTGCATATGATAGTGAATGGGAAAATATTAAAAAAGCAATACTTGAGTATGGTATACGTAATTTAAGACATATGTCAATTGCTCCAAATGGAACAATAAGTTTAGTATATGGTAATAATTGTTCTTCAGGATTAGAACCAATATTTTCATTAGAATATGATAGAAAAGTAAAAATTGGCGGACAAGATGATGAAAATATTCAAATTGTTACTATGAGAGACTATGGATATCAAAAGTGGCTTAATACACCTAATAAAACTGTTAGTAAAGATGTATTTGTAACTGCTTTAGAACTTCCAGTTTCTTCACATTTAAAAGTCTTAAAAGCTGTTACTGAATTTGTAAATATGAGTGCAAGTAAAACTATAAATATACCAGAAGAGTATTCTTTTGAAGATACAAAAGGTGTATATGATTATTGCTTTAAAAACGGAATCAAAGGATGTACAATATTTAGACCTAATGAAATAAGACAAGGTATATTGATTGCTAAAAAAGAAGAAGTAAAAGAAGAAGTAAAAGTTGAAGTTAAAGAAGAAGCAAAAGTAGAAACAATGGAAATGCCAGTAGAAAGTCAAGATGTAAATGAAGAAGTTAAAGTTTCTAAAGTTAAATCGGGATATATGTTTGATTATATTGTTCCTGTTGAAAGAGAATATTTTGGAACAACACTTGGAACAACAAATAAATATAAAACAGCATGTGGTTCTTTATGGATTACAGTAAATCGTAATCAAGAAGGAAATATTGTTGAAGTTTTTGTTAATACTTCTAAAGCTGGTATTTGTAAATCAAATATTGATGCAATAGGTAGACTTATTTCCGCAGGATTAAGAGCTGGAATTAAAGTTGAAGTTTTAGCTGAACAAGTACAAGGAATTCAATGTCAAGCATGCAGAGGAGAAATTGCAAGAGGAAATAAATTAGATGGATTGTCTTGCCCAGATATTATAAGTAAAGCACTTACTCAAGAATATGCAAGAGAAGAATTGGTTATACGTAAGAGTAAAAGAGTTTTTAAATTAGAAACAGATGAAAATCCAGTTGAAATTAAACTTGCAACTGAAAAAAAACAATTTAAACCAGTGACTTCAGAAGAAAATGTTCAAGTTGTATCTAATAAAAGATATTGTCCTGAATGTGGAAAAGAATTAGTATCACAAGGCGGATGTGTTGTATGTATTACAGGTTGTGGTTGGAGTAAATGTAACTAAGGAAGTGATAAAAGTGAGTGATTGTAAATATTATAAATGTCATGATGTCTCAGATGAAGAATATGATTGCTCACTTTGTTACTGTCCATTCTATAAAATATGTTTTGAAACAAAGAAATATAAATTATTTGGTGGATATATATTAGATAATAAACTGTTAGCCTGTGAAAAATGTGTATACTTTCATAAAAAAAGTAATGTTGAAGTGTATAACAAATTAAAAAATGAAAATATGTCATTAGATGAAATATTTGATTATTTTGTTAAATTAGAAGAAAATAAAAGAGCTGATATTATATAATATTAGCTCTTTTATTTAGAAACATTAAAATTATCTGTCATTTATTTCAGTATTCTCATATTTTGCTATATCAATATTATCAATAGCAAATTTTACACAACTTACTAAAACATTATTATAACTCATATTTTCAGTAATAGATATTTTTCTCAACATTGTATCTATATTTTCAGGTAAACGTATTGATAATTTAATATTACTATCTTTATATTTTGATACTTCAAACATTAAAACACCTCTAAAATATTATCTCATAAACGTATAGCAAAATATACCCTACAAATATATATTTAATTGTATTGCATTATTGAAACCAATATGGTATAATAAATGTAGAAATTTGTCATATTAGATAATTTATATTTTTTTAGTATGTGTAATTATTTTGTAATTATTACATAAAAAAGTTCTTTATAAAATATAAAGAACAAAAATATGGTGACCCCTAGGAGAATTGAACTCCTGATTCAGCCTTGAGAGGGCTACGTCTTAACCGCTTGACCAAGGGGCCATAAATATATTGTAACATACTTTAATAAACAATTCAAGAAAATTATTAAAAAATAGTAATTGTTACTTAAAATATAAATGTAAATGTTTAATAATTTGTATATGATTTGATAAAAATGTATAAAAAACTATTAATATGTCGAAAAAGCTTGAAAAAAATGGATATTTATTATATAATACTATATAAATTTAATACTTAAATATATTAATGAAATGAGGAAAATATTTGTGGAATTTATAAAGAAAATTTACAAAATTATATATATGCATAGAAAACTTTGTTTAGCTATATTAGATGTGATAGTAATTATTGCATCATATTGTTTTGCTCAATTTATAATATTAGATGAAAGCATTATATATTCAAAAGAATCATTTATTGCTTTAGGAATTTCATCTTTAATTTCTATTATTATTTATGAATTGTTTTTTATTTTTTTAAGAATATATTCAAGTATAACGAGATATGAAAATGGTAAAGACTATTTAATATATATATTTATAGCACTATCAACGTCAATTATTACAGCACTATCTGAACTTGCTTTTTATAAAAACATTGCTACATTAAAAATAAATCTATTAGCTGGAATATTAATAGCTATGTCTATGATTGCATATAGAATAATGATAAGACTTACATTAAGTAGTAAAGATAAGATATTTAAAGATAAAAGAAATGAAAATATAGATATTAAAAATGTATTAATAATTGGAGCAGGTTCTTCTGCTAGGGATATAATTAAAATAGTTAAAGAACATATGAGTTATGAATATAATGTAATTGGTATGATTGATGATAACACATATAAATTACACTATAATATATCAGGTGTTAGAGTTTTAGGAAGTAGAAATGATATAATTAGTATTTGTAATAAATATAAAGTAAGTACTATTTTCTTTACAATATCCAAAATATCTGCAAAAGATAAAAAAGAAATATTAAACTTATGTCAAGATTCTGGTGCAAAACTTAGAATACTTCCTAGTACAGAAGATTATATTAAGTCAAATAAAAATTTAGTTGAACAATTAAAAAATGTTGAAATAGAAGATATTTTATATAGAGATCCTATTGTTTTAGATAATAATAACATAGCAAAATTAATAGAAGGAAATGTGATACTTGTTACAGGTGGCGGTGGTTCTATTGGCTCAGAATTATGTAGGCAAATCATGACATTTAATCCTAAAAAACTAGTTATTGTTGATATTTATGAAAATAATCTATATGATATAGAGATAGAACTTAAAGCAAAATATGGTAATAAAAATATTGATGCATTAGTTGCAAGTGTTAGAGATAAAAAAGCAATAGAAATGATATTTAAAAAATATAATCCTTATTTAGTATTTCATGCCGCAGCTCATAAACATGTTCCACTTATGGAAAATAGTCCAGCAGAAGCAATAAAAAATAATGTATTCGGAACATATAATGTAGTTAATTTAAGTGATAAATATAATGTTAAAAGATTTATACTTATTTCTTCTGATAAAGCAGTTAATCCTACTAATATTATGGGAGCAACTAAAAGATTATGTGAAATGATAATACAAGCTAAAAATAAAATAAGTAAAACAGAATTTGCAGCAGTAAGATTTGGAAATGTACTTCGGTAGTAATGGTTCAGTAATTCCGTTATTTAAAAAACAAATAGAAGCAGGTGGACCAATAACTGTAACACATAAAAATATAACTAGATATTTTATGACAATACCAGAAGCAGTACAACTTGTTATACAAGCTATGACATATGCAAATGGTGGAGAAATATTTGTACTTGATATGGGAGAACCTGTTAAAATATATGATTTAGCTGTTAGTATAATTAAATTATCAGGTTTAGAACCAGATATTGATATACCAATTGAAATAGTAGGTTTAAGACCAGGAGAAAAATTATATGAAGAATTACTTATGGCAGAAGAAGGTCTTACACAAACAGCACATGAAAAAATATTTGTAGCAAAACCATCAAGTATTACAATTGATAAGGTAGAAACCAAATTAAGTATATTAAATGAATTAGTAGAAAGAGAAAACTTTACAAATAAAGAAGTAAGAGAAGTTATGAAACAAGTTGTTAAAACATATAAAGAAGTTAATTGAGAAAGAAGGAATTTATATGAATAAAAAAATATTTTTATCGTCTCCACATATGTCAAAAGAAGGATATGAATTAGAATATATAAATGATGCGTTTGAAAAAAATTGGATTGCACCTCTAGGAGAAAATGTTAATGAATTTGAAAATGAAATAGTAAGATTTGTTGATACAAAACAGGCAGCAGCTTTATCTGCTGGAACAGCAGCAATACATTTAGCTTTAAAAGCAGCTGGAGTAGAAACAGGAGATATTGTATTTTGTCAAGATTTAACATTTTCTGCTACGGTAAATCCAATAATATATCAAAATGCAAAACCTGTATTTATAGATAGTGATGAAAAAACTTGGAATATGGATCCATTAGCTTTAAAAAAAGCTTTTGAAAAATATCCAAATCCTAAATGTGTATTAGTAGTTCATTTATATGGTGACCCTGCTAAATTAGATGAAATAGTTAATATATGCAAAGAACACAACACACCACTTATAGAAGATGCAGCAGAAAGTTTAGGTTCAAAATATAATAATAAATATACTGGAACATTTGGTAAATTTGGAATATATTCATTCAATGGTAATAAAATAATCACAACTAGTGGTGGAGGAATGCTTATTTCAGAAGATGAAAAAGCAATAGAAAAAGTCAGATTTTGGGCTACTCAATCAAGAGATAAAGCAAGACATTATCAACATAGTGAACTTGGATATAATTATAGAATGAGTAATATTGTAGCAGGAATTGGCAGAGGACAACTTAAAGTATTAAATGATAGAATAAATAAAAAAAGAGAAATATATGATTGTTATAAAGAAGCATTTAAAAACATAAAAGAAATAATTATAAAAGAAGAACCTACAAATTCATTTTCTAACCATTGGCTATCTATAATTTCTATTGATTTTAATAGTAGAATTAAACCACTTGATATAATGGAAGCATTAGAAAAAGAAAATATAGAATCAAGACCTGTATGGAAACCAATGCATATGCAACCTTTTTTTGAAAAATATGATTTTATTACAACTGAAAAAAATCAAAGTTTATCAGAAAGATTATTTGAAAATGGTGTTTGTTTACCTTCAGATACAAAAATGACAAAAGAAGAACAAGAATTAGTAATAAATACAATATTAAATTTATTTAGATAGAAAGAAGTGATATATTGTACAAGAAATATTTTAAAAGAATATTAGATTTTATATTAAGTCTGATTGCAATAATTATTTTATCTCCGATGCTTTTAATATTGTGGATAATTGTAAGAATTAAACTTGGAAAACCAGCTATATTTAAGCAAGAAAGACCAGGACTTAATGAAAAACTATTTATTTTATATAAATTTAGAACTATGACTGATGAAAAAGATCATAATGGTAATTTATTACTAGATAGTAAAAGATTAACTAAATTCGGAAAATTTTTGAGAAGTACAAGTTTAGATGAATTACCAGAACTTATAAACATATTAAAAGGTGACATGAGTATAGTAGGACCTAGACCACTTTTAGTTGAATATTTAGATTTGTATAATGAGGAGCAAAAGCATAGACATGATATAAGACCTGGACTTACTGGCTTAGCACAAATAAATGGTAGAAATACATTAAGTTGGGAAGATAAATTTAAAACAGATTTAGAGTATATATCTAAAATTAGTTTACTTATAGATATTAATATTATTATTAATACGATATTAAAAGTTATAAAAAAAGATGGAATATCACAATCACAAGATGTACAAACATCACAAAAATTTAGTGGTAATAAGGTAAATATAAATGAATAAAAAAGTAGTTATAATTGGAGCAAGTGGGCATGCAAAAGTAATAGCAGATATTATAGATAAATCTGGTGATATAGTTTATGGCTTTTTAGATGATAATATAGAAGAAGGAACAATAATAGCAGGTATCCAATCGTTTAAAGTAATTGGAAGAGTAGTAGAATGTATAGAAATAGTAAAAAATAATCCTGATGTTCAATTTATTATAGGAATAGGTGATAATAAGGTAAGAAAAAAAATCGCTGAAAAATATAAATTACCTTACTATATTGCTATTCATCCTAGTGCAACTATTGGTTTAAATGTTCAAATATCAGAAGGAACAGTTATAATGGCAAATTCGACTATTAATACATCATCATTTATAGGAAAACACTCTATAATTAATACTGGTAGTATAATAGAACATGACAATTATATAGATAACTATGTTCATATATCTCCAAATGCAACATTAGCGGGTACAGTAAAAATTGGAGAGTTAACACATATAGGAGCTAGTACAACTGTTATAAATAATATTGAAATAATCGGTAACGTAATAGTTGGGGCAGGAGCAGTAGTTATTAAAAGTATACTGGCAAGTGGAACGTATGTTGGAGTTCCTGTTAGAAAAGTAAAGGATTGAAAAAAATATATTATTGTAAAAAAGGTAAAACATGACATAAAAAGCACTTAGAAAAAATGGCACTTTTAAGAATGTTCAACCATAAAAATTTCACGTTAATTGGATGCAACCATTTAAGTGGCATACTAGAACTGGATTAAATTTTATCAACATGTACGTATATAGCATAATTTAGAGTTTTGTTAGGACATAAAAAATTAAAACAAGTAGTAAATAAAATTGTATCAACAGTAGCACCGTGAATAGAACCATAACCACAAGTAGGTTTGTAGATTTGTTTGAATGTTCTGTTAAATCTTTCAATAATCTGATTTAGTGGTCTAAACACAGTAGAATTGACATCTCTGTTGTATAAGCCAATAACTTGTTTGAAAGTGAAATTAATACTATTAGTCTTAAATATTAAGTGAGCAACATTGTAAATAGGGTTACCGTCAGTTACAGCTAAAAGGTAGATAATCAATCTAAAAAATGGGGTGAACGATATCATAATATATAAAATAACTAAGATTTGTAGGTAGTGTGGAATTTTAGTTTACTATAAAAGTACAAAACTTTTACACTACCATTGAAAAAAGGAGGATATAAAATGAATGAATGTAAAAACAAAATAAAAGAATTTAATTATTTTGTTCATAATTCTAGCTATGTGGACATGCCTTGTGAGATTGGAGATAACACTAAAATATGGCATTTTTCACACATAATGGCAAATTCAAAAATTGGGAAAAATTGTAATTTAGGACAAAATGTTGTAATTTCATCAAATTGTATTATTGGAAATAATGTAAAAATCCAAAATAATGTATCGGTGTACAGTGGAGTAATATGTGAAGACAATGTATTTTTAGGACCTTCTTGTGTTTTCACAAACGTTATTAATCCTCGCAGCTTTATATCAAGGAAAGATGAATACAAAACAACAATAATAAAAAAAGGTGCATCAATAGGTGCAAATGTAACAATTGTATGTGGACATAATATAGGAAAATTTGCTTTTGTGGGCGCTGGAAGTGTGGTAACAAAAGATGTTGAAGATTATTCATTAGTTTATGGCAACCCCGCAAAATTTAAATATTATATATGTGAATGTACTGAAAAAATGATATTTAAAAACAATCAATTTGAATGTAAGCAATGTGGTAAAAAATATATATTAAAAGATGGAAAAGTAGAGTGTATTACATTATATTAATGTATGTAGGTATTAATATTGTATATTAGTTGTGTAAAAATATTTACAAATAAAAATGGAGGAATAAAAAATGAAAGATGAATTAATTAAGAAAATAAATAATAGAGAAATAGTTGTTGGTGTTGTTGGACTTGGATACGTCGGCTTACCATTAGCAGTAGAAAAAGCAAAGGCTGGATTTAAAACAATAGGTTTTGATATACAAGATTCAAAAGTTAAATTGGTAAATAGTGGAGAAAATTATATAGGTGATGTTGTTAATGTAGATTTAAAAGAATTAGTTGATAACAAAATGTTATCTGCAACTACAAATTTTGCATTTATAAAAAATGTGGATTTTATAGCAATTTGTGTACCAACACCTCTTGATGAGCATCAAGCACCAGATATAAGTTATGTAAAAAATAGTTGTGAACAAGTAGCAAAGTATTTAACTAAAAATACAATGGTAGTTCTTGAATCAACAACGTATCCTGGAACAACAGAAGAATTATTAAAACCCATATTAGAAAAAGGGTCAGGTTTAAAATGTGGAATTGATTTTTATTTAGGATTTTCTCCTGAAAGAGTTGATCCAGGCAATATAGTTTATAAAACTAAAAATACACCAAAAGTTATAGGTGGAATAGGGAAAGAAGCTACAGAAGTAATTGCGATGATGTATAGAACAGTATTAGATGGAGAGGTTATTGAAGTTTCCTCACCAGCTGTTGCTGAAATGGAAAAAATATTAGAAAATACTTATAGAAACGTAAATATCGGATTAGTTAATGAGCTTGCTATGTTATGTAATAAAATAGGTATAAGTATTTGGGAAGTTGTAGATGCAGCAAAAACAAAACCTTATGGTTTTCAAGCGTTTTATCCAGGACCAGGGTTAGGTGGACATTGTATACCTCTTGATCCTTATTATTTAGAATGGAAAGCAAGAGAATATGGATTTCATACATCAATGATAGAGGCATCAGGAATAATTAATGATAGAATGCCAGAATATTGCATAGAAAGAACTATGAATATATTAAATAATGATAAAAAATCATTAAATGGTTCAAAAGTATTAGTACTCGGTATAGCATATAAGCAGGATATAGATGACTATAGAGAAAGCCCTGCTTTAAAAATAGTTGAATTATTACAAAAAAAAGGTGCAAAAGTAGAATATTATGATTCATACATTCCAAAATATAAATATAATAAAAAGGAATATGAAAGCATAAAAGAATTAAATTCAAAAAATATAAGTACTTATGATTTAATATTTATAGCAACTGCACATACAAATATTGATTATGAATTAGTACAAAAAAATGCTAATCTTATATTTGACACAAAAAATGCTATGAAAAATATTAAAAATAGAAAAAACATCGAATTATTATAGATTTAGGAGGCGGAGTTATGTCAGAATATAAAATTTGTAAAAGATGTGTCATGGATAATTTAAATACAGACATAACATTTGATGAAAATGGATATTGTAATTACTGTACCGAGGCATTAAAAAATAAAGATAAAATATGGAAAAATAATGAAATTGGAAAAAAAGAATTAGATTCTTTGATTGAAAAAATAAAACAAGATGGTAAAGGCAAAAAATATGATTGTATAATAGGAATAAGTGGCGGAATTGATAGTTCATATTGCGCATATTTATGTAATAAATATAATTTACGAATGTTAGGAATACATATTGATGCTGGTTGGAATACTGATATATCAGAGAAAAATATAAAAAATTTATGTAAGAAACTTAATTTGGATCTTAAAGTAATAAAAATGAATGAAAAAGAAATGATGGATTTGCAAAAAGCATATTTTAAAGCAGAAGTTATAAATCAAGATGTACCACAAGATAGTGCTTTTTTCTCTAATTTATATAGATATGCAATAAATAATAATTTAAAATATGTTATAAATGGTTCTAACTTTTCTAGCGAGTCAATATTACCAAAATCTTGGGGATTTGATGCGAATGATGGTAGAAATACTTTAGATATACATAAAAAATATGGCTCTATAAAGCTTAAAGAATATAAACCATTTACATTTTATGAAAAATATATAGAACAAAAATATATAAATAAATTAAAAATTGTAAAACCATTAAATTTAATAGACTATAATAAAGAAAATGCAATTATTGAATTACATGATATGTTAAATTTTGAATATTATGGGAGTAAACATTGCGAATCAGCTTTTACTCGATTATATCAAGGGTATATATTGCCTGAAAAATTTGGAGTAAATAAATCAAAAGCTCATTATTCAAGTTTAATTGTTGCTAACCAAATAACAAGAGAAGAGGCTTTAAAAAAAATATCTAATAATGAATATAAAAATAGTGATCAGTGTGAAAAAGATATAGAACTATTTATAAAAAAAATAGGAATATCAAGAAAGTATTTTGACAATATAATTAGTGATGGAATTGTTAGAAGACATAAGGATTTTAAAAATTATAATAATATTTACAATTTTTTTAGAAAAATTAAGAGTTTATTAAGAAAAACATAAAAATATAAGGTAAAGTAATAATTAACTTAAAAAATAAAATAATAAGAATAATTAATAATAAGAAAGTATTGATAAAATTAAGCAAAGCAACTATAAAAAAGTGAATATTAAAATTGTGTATAATTTTGCAAAATCAAAACAAACAGTTAATAATATGAAAAAAGATTGGTGAATAATATGAAAAAAATTAAAATTATAACAATAGATGATTTTGAGATGGATGTTAGAATGAATAAAATTGCACAATATTTTGATTTAAAGTTCGATGTTGAAATAATCGAATTCGATAAAAAAAATATCCATATTAATAAAAAATCAGAAAAAATCAATAATATTAATGTAACAAGATTTTTTTGCAGAGAAAAAAGTAAGTATATTAAGATTTTTCCATATTTAAAAAGATTAATATATATGTTTTATTTATTTAAATATATTTTACAAGTTAAAAAATATTTAAAAAATAGGGAATATGATTATTTATATTGTTCTGGTAATTATGGTACGTTAGTTGGAAATATGGTTAAAAAAAGAAGTAGTAAAATAATTTATGATATGAGAGAATTTTACCAAATTGTAAATAAAAAGACTTCTAAAATAGTTAAAGCTTTTGATGATTACTTATGTAAAAAAGCTGACTATATAGTATATGTTAATGAAAAGCAAAAACAATATATAAAAAGTAAAAATTATAATAAACTAATTTTTATTCCAAATTATGTAAAAAAAGAACATTATAAAGATATTGAAAAAACTAAATGTAATAAAATTAGAATAAATTATATTGGCTGTAGTAGAGATTATAAATCTTTAAAAAATTTAATTGATGCTGCAAATAATAATGAAGAAATATTAATAGGCATACATGGTCTAGGTGATGCGTATGGTTCTCTAAAAAAAATATCAGCTGAATATAATAATTTATCTGTTACTGGTAAGTATAATGGAATTAAAGAAAGTGAAAAAATATTTAAAAATACAGATGTATTAATGTGTTGCTATGATGTAGATATTTTAAATTGGAAATATGCTTTTGCAGTTAAATTATTTGAGTCTATTATTACACTTACACCTATAATTGTGTATGACAATTCAAATATGGGTGAATTTGTAAAAAAATATGATATAGGATATACAGTAATAAAAAATGAAGTGGATGAATTTAAAAAAACATTAAATTTAATTGTTGATGATAAAAATGCAATGATTAGAAAAATAAAAAATTTAAAAAAAATACAATTTGAATATACCTGGGAAAAAGTTATTAATAATATAGATTGTATATGTGATAAATAAGATATTAATACAGAAATTTTATGATTTTTCTATTGAAACTAGATTGTCATATTTAGAATATAAATTAATTGAAATTGTAATTCTTATACCTTTAAAATATAAAATTAAAAATGTTTGCATTAAAAATGTATTAAGAGAAACAATTAAATATCTTATAATATCAAATCAAAAAATATTGCGTAAAAAAAATAAAAAGGTACTTATGAAAAAAGAAAATAAAGATATTAGATGGAAATTTTAAGTATTGAAATTTTGATGAGAACATTTGAGATTGATAATTAAAAAAGGAGTTACTAAAATTGAATATAAAAATGATATTAACAAATGGATTTGAACCAGATGTTAGAGTATATAAAGAAGCTAAATATTTAAAAGAAAATGGATATAATATCGAAATATTATGTTGGGATAGAAAATGTTTATCTGATGTAGAAACATTAGAAACAATTGAAGGAATAAATATAAGACGTTTTAAATTCAAAAGCATACCAGGTACTGGAATCAAGCAAATAGGTAGTTACCTAAAATTTATTTTTGCATGTAAAAATTATTTAAATGAAAACAAATATGATTATTTACATTGTCATGATTTAGATGGGATTATAGTGGGTAAATTTGCAAATGTTAAAAAAAGAAAATTGATTTTCGATATGCATGAATATTACGAAGGCCAAGTAAGAAAAACAAGCATTAATAAATATTTAACAAAAATTTTAGTTAAATATATGCATAATATTAGTGATAAAATTATTTATATAAATGATACTCAAATAAAAAATATTAGTATTAAGAATAAAAAAAAATTAGTTTTTATTCCTAATTATCCTGTAAAAGAAAATTTTTCTCAAACCAAGATTAAAAGTAATAAAATGAGAATTGGTTATGCTGGTAATATAAGAAGATATGATATATTAAAAATATTATTTGATGCAGTAAAAGAAAATGAACATATTGAAGTTTCAATATATGGTGAAGGAAATGATTATAAAAAATTAAAAAATATAGAAAATAATTATACTAATGTAGAAATTAATGGAAAATTTAATGGAATAAAAGATAGTAGAACAATATATGAAAATATGGATTTACAATATGCAGTATATGATAATAGTGTTAATAATTGGAAAACAAGTTTTCCTGTTAAGTTATTTGAAAGTATAGTTAGTAATACACCAGTTGTAGTATCAAAAGGTACTATGATAGAAAACTTTGTAATAGAAAATGACATAGGATATGTAGTAGAATGGAATAATTTCGATAATATTAAAAAAGTAATAAATAGTATTTCAAAAGAAAATAAAGATTTTTTAACTAAAAAAGATAATTTAAAGAAATTAAGTAGCAGATATAGTTGGGAAGATATAGTTAATAATATGAAAGAAATATATAGGGAGAGTGATAAACAATAATGAAAAATAGTATTAATAAAATAAAATATATACTGATTACAAAAGATACAATATTATATATATCAGTTGCAATTGTCATGATAGGATTTATATTAAATGCTTGTTTATTTACTATATCAAAGTCTATTTCTATTAATTTATATAACATAGTTGATAAAGTACTTCTTTTGATAGAGGGTGGAATTATATTTTTAGCAATGATTAATATTTTTTTAAATTCAATTCAATCTTTTAAAAAGAATGTAATTGCTTTAAGTATATTTGTAATAACAGTATTATTTAATTATATGTTATTTGTAGAAAATAGGGAGATTTTATTGACTTTTATAGTTAAATTTTTTATATATGATGTGTCAATTTTTTTAATAGTATATAATATAAAAGACAAAAAAAAATTACTTAATAACTGCATAAAAACGTCAAAATATATGTTCATTTTGGCTTTTATATATTTATTTATGGACTTAAAATCAAATGTGTATAATGTTTGGTTATCACAGTATTTTTTTATTTCTGGAATTTTCAGTTTATATGATGCGTGTATAAATAAAAAAATAATTTCAAATATAATATCTTTATTATCATTAGTTTTATTAGTTTATACAGGAAGTAGAACATATTTGTTGATATATATAATTGTGTTGATATTGACTTTTACATTTTTTATTATTAAAAAGATCAAAAAATTGGAATATAGAAAAAAAATAATTTCAATATTTATAATAACAATAATAATATTATTATTGTTGTTATTATGTATTTTCTATAAACCTATATGTAAAGGCATATATGATTTTTTCTTGGATTATAATATAGATATAAGAATACTTAGAATAATATCATCAGAAGATTTTTTTACCTCTGATGCAAGATCAAATATAATTTATTCAAAGGGAATTCAAGTTATAAAAGATAATTTTTTATTTGGTGTTGGTATAGGTGCCGATAGAAGAATAATGTTTGAAGAATTTAAAAAATTAAGTATTTTACCTATCAATAGCGATCCTAGAGGATATTATGCACATAATTTAATAATTGAAATACTAATAGACTTTGGAATTATATTTGGAACTCTCATAATAATTTCTATATCATATTTAATATATAAGATGTGCAAAAATAAAGAAAACATTGGATTAGTTGTATCTTTAATATGTATTGGAATTCTACCTTTAATGTTAAACGGCACGTTATATGATAATATGTATTTTTGGATGCTGATTGCTATACTTATATCCTCAATTAAATTTAAAAAAAATTCGCTTTTATGTAGAAAAGAGCTTTAATATGAAAAAAATTAAATTATCTATTCTATTACTAATGATAGGAACACTGTTTTCTAAAGGGCTTGGTCTCATACGTGAAATTTTATTAGCACAAAAATTTGGAGCAAGTTATATAACAGATAGCTTTATATTATCACTTGCTATTCCAACGGTATTAATAACTACTTTAGCTAGTGCAATACTTACTAATTATATACCAATATATTCAGAGATAGAAAAAGAATCAAAAGAAAAAGCATATAAATTTAATGGGATTTTAATTGCTGTGATAATGTTGTTAGCCACTATAATAGTTGTTTTATTTTTTATATTTACCAAGCCTATAGTTAGCGTATTTGCTGCGGGATTTAATGAAATAGCATTTAAATATTTAATAGATTTATCAAGAATTACAATATTTAATGTATATTTTATTTTATTATCTTATATTTTACAGGGATATTTAGAATATAAAGAAAAATTTATAGGTACATCTTTATTTGGAATTTTATTGAATATTGGAATGATCTGTGGTATAATATTTAGTACAAGTGAAAACTATAAAATGTTAGGATACGGAGTTGTAATTGGTTATATATTAAGTTTTGTAGTGCTTATTATATTGTCATTTAATAATAAATTTAAAGTTACTTTTACTTTTAATATTAAAGATGAATATCTTAAAAAACTAGTTATTTTAACGTTACCTATAATTTTAAATGATGCAGTATGGCAAATAAATGGGCTAGTAGATAAATCTGTAGCAAGTACGTTAGGACCAGGCTATATATCTGCAATAAATTATTCGCATTATATAGTTGATATGGTAGGCACAATATTTGCTACATCAATAGCTACTGTGTTTTTTCCTATGCTAGTAAAATTTATTAATAAAAAATTAATAGAAACAGTAAGAATTAAAATTAGATTAGTATTAAAAAATATTATATTTGTTACTATGCCTTTTACTTTTTTAATATTTATCTTTTCAGAGCCTATTGTTAAAGTATTATTATTTAGAGGTGCATTTGATGAACGAAACTTAGAAATAACTAGTATTGCAGTATCTCTATATTCTTTGAGTTTAGTTTTTGTTTGTTTGAAAACAGTATTATTTAAAATATTTTATGCATTTCAAGATACAAAAAATCCAACTATATCTGCTGTAATAGCAATAATATTAAATATTATATTAACGCTAATTCTTGTAAAACCATTTGGATATAGAGGAATAATTGTTGCCACTTTAGTATCATCTATAATATCGTTTATAATGTTAATATCGTTATTAAATAAAAAATGCAGTAATATCATAAATAAAGAATTCATAATAAATATCGCTAAAATAATATTTTCTTTGATATTAATGATAATAACTACATTATTAATAGAGAAGATGTTGCTTAATTTAAATATATTTAATTACTTATTTAGTTTAATATTTAGAGTATGCTTAAGTTCTATAACTGGAATAATTGTATATTTAATTAGCTTAAAAATTATAAAATATGATTTTAAGAAGTAATTACAGTATTTTAAAATATAGTGAAAAATAAAAATTAATATGAAAAATTAGTTGAATTTAATCATATTTCAAAAAAGTCGGCTAACAATCAATATATCAACACTTTGAGATATTAAGTAGTTTTTTCAAATAACTAATTAATAATATTAAATTAAATTAAATTTTTGCTTTTGGCGCAACTCTTTAATTAGGATTTAGGACTTAAGCAAGCGAAAGGAATGTTATTTAATATGAATATATGGTTAATTAAAGCAAATGAACCAATGACATATGTTGATCCAAAAAATAGAGCATTTAGAATGGGATTAATAGCGCAAGAATTAGATTTGAGAGGGCATAATATTACATGGTTTGCTAGCACTTTTGATCATATAAAAAAAGTTGAATTATTTAATAAAGATAATATAATAAATGTTAATAATAGATTTAGTGTGAACTTAATATGGTCGCCTAAATATAAAAAAAATATTTCTATAAAAAGAGCAATTAATCATTTATATTTAAGTAAAAAAATAAAAAGTAAAATGAAAATATTAAAAAAACCAGATGTTATTTTAGTTTCATTTCCTATAATCGAATTAGCTCAAGAAGCTATAGAATATGGGAATAAAAACAATATTCCAGTTATAATAGATATTAGAGATTTATGGCCAGATATATTTGATCATAACTTAAAAGGTATACTTAAAATATTAGCAAAACCATATATATATTTAATGAATAGAAAAACTGTAAAAATAATGAAAGAAGCATATGCCATTACTTCTATTTCTCCTGGTATGTTAGACTGGGGACTAAAAAAAACAGAAAGAAAAAAAACAGATTTAGATAGATTTTTTTATATGGGATATGAACAAAATAAAAATACTAAAAACATAAGAAGTAATTTTAAAATTGATAAAAGCAAACTAAATATTTGTTTTTTCGGCAGCATAACAGGACAATTAGATATTTGTAAGATGATTGATATAATGAATAAGCTTAAAGATAATAAGGATATACATTTTATAATTTGTGGAGATGGACCTAAATATGAAGAACTATTATATAAAACAAAAGATTTAGTTAATGTAGAAATAATAGGCTGGATTAATAAAAATGAATTGATTTACATATTAAATAATGTTAATATTGGGATAGCACCATATAAAAACTCATTTGATTTTCAAATGAGTGTATCTAATAAGTTTGCAGAATACTTATCAAAATCTTTGCCAATAGTAATGACGTCTGAAGGTTATATGAAACAATTGTTAGATGATAATAATTGTGGCTTTGCTAGTACAAATGTAGATGAAATTTGCAAATATATATTAAAAATTAAAAATAATATAGATATGTATAAAATAATTTCACAAAATGCATATAAATTATATGAAGAAAAATTTATAGCAGAAAAAGTATATAGTGAATTTGTAGATTATTTAGAAAATATTGTAGAAAATTATGGTAGTGTAAAATAGATTATGAAAAAATGAAAGTAAAAAAGAGCTACCAAAA